>CAXTGN010000612.1:0-3344 GCA_964243455.1 uncultured Acidobacteriaceae bacterium | reverse complement strand
ACTTTCGTTCCGAATTGGCTCCCCGGGTCGGGAGAACCCGATGAGTATGTATACGATATTCCACTACCCCAGAAAAGCCGCCGGCGCGTTAGGGCCGCCGATGGCACGCTACAGCCGCCGAAGCCAATACGAACGGGCAAGCCGACCTATCGTGAGCGAGCGGTCGCGCTTGCCAAAACGCAGCCGTTTGTGACGCCGGACGACCTCGGCGGCGTGTGCGTGTATCGCTGCCAGATCAAGAAGCTATGCACGCTTGGCCTCTTGGAAAGGGTCGCCTACGGCCGCTATCGGCTCGGCCCGCATGCACAGGCTAACCTCGCTTCCGCCGCCAAGGCTGCGTGAGTTTAAGCCCATCTCAACTCAGGCCGTCGTCGGTTTGGGCAGAAAAGTACGCCCGAAGCGGGTATTCCGGTCAGCGTCGTCTGCCATCGCTCGCACAAGTCCGGCGAGCGCCATCGAAATACGACCGGCCACCTGCAATCGCCGCTCCTTCCTGATCACGATCTCAATGTCCTGATCGAGAGCGGTTAGAAAGGTCCTCGGGCGCTCCACCGAGAAATCGTTGAGCCTGTAGTCGGCGAGCGCCGACACCTTGGGCTGGACAACGCTCAGCTTCTTCGCCGACGACGCCTGACTCAGGCGTCGCCAAGATCACCGCAGGTGTTCCTATCAACGCACGCGGCCGCGTGTGAACGAGGACGGCCTCGCCGTTCGATCACGGCCCAACTGCCACTTGCATTGCTATCTGGCTTCGAGCGGCTCGGCCCTCATCCCGTTGCCGGTAGGAATTTTCGCAAGCGCAACCTGACATTGTCACCCGGGGAGAAGCCACTATTGACATTGTCATGCACCTTCGCCATTCATTCTGACATTCGAGGATGCCCAGCATGAGCGACGGCCCCTACAAGACCCTGAAGATGACTGTGAAGTGGAAGATCCTGGCGAAGCTCGCCGGGAATGCCGCCCATAGCTCAGCTGAAGTGGGTGAGGCTGTCCCGGCGGCGCTGGCCGCCGACTGGCGGGAGATCGGCCAGCCCTTCCTGCGCCAGATGCGCGCCGCTCTTGGGGATGATGATCGCGGCATGCTCCTCCTCGAAGTGGTCAAGCAGGAGATCGGCCGCCTGCGTGCCCAGGCTAGCAATCCCATGGAAGCGTTGTTGGCGGACAATGCGATGGACGTGCTGCGCGACGGCCACCGCGGCGCCGCCGCCTTCCAAGAAGCCGCTGCGGCGACGCTTTCGGAACGCGCGGACCGTGGCCAGCGTCAAGTCGAAGAGCACTACCAGCGGGAGGCCTCGCACAATCAGGCGGCCGACATCCGGGCGCGCCTGACCCGGTCCATGGCAACCGCCGATCTGAGCGGTCTGGCGTCGGCGTTGATCGCCGGCGTACCGGCGCGCGACCTGACTTCGTCGGTGGACCGGTCTGATCTTGATGCAGGAGTGAGCTTTTGACCACCCTCGCCACCCGCTTGGCCGATGAGACCATGTTCGTCGACGTTCTGGAGCCGGGAGGCCGAGTGCGCGAAGGGGCCGAGCTCGCGGCGCTTGGCGACGCGATCCGGCTAACGACTGAAGGTCTCGAAACCTACTTCTTCTCTAAATGGCGCCCCGACCTGTTCGACCTCTTGGTCGTTGCGGCCGCGGCGGAATACTGCGACGCCGCCAAGGCCCGCTCCACCGTCTCGTGGTCGAGGATATTCGATGTCCGCGTAGCAGTTCATGACACCGACCTCTGGTCGTCCCCCGCGGTCAAATCGGCCCTGGAGGACGCCCTGACTTTCCTGACCGGCGACACCTGGCGCTTCAGCTTCGAGGCGCGCCAGCAAAGCGCCGCGAGCGTCCGCCCCTTGAGCCTCGAGCTCCCAGCGGGTGCCAAGGCGATCATGCCCTATAGCGACGGTCTGGACTCTCGCGCCGTCCACGCCATCACTGCTCAAGCCGTTGGCGGGTCCGCGTTGGTGCGGGTCCGCCTTGGATCGGTGGGGATCGACGATCCGCGGCGTGAGCGGCGGCGGGCTGCCTTCACCCTTGTTCCCTACAAGGTCCAGCTGCCGCAGCGGAAAGAGTCCTCGGCCCGGTCGCGCGGCTTCAAGTTCGCCGTCGTCACCGGTGTGGCCGCGCAGATCGCCGGCGTCGAACGGGTTGTCGTAACCGAGAGTGGTCAGGGGGCCTTCGGCCCAATGATGGCCGTCAGCGGACAAATCTATCCCGACTACCGCGTGCATCCCGTTTTCACCGCACGCGTGGAGCGGCTGTTTAATGCTTTGACGGGATCGAGTGCGCGCTACGAATATCCGCGCCTGTGGTCGACTAAGGGCGAAACCCTGGCCGAGGCGGCGGCTCTGGCCAACCCGCCGACCTGGGACGACACCCGGTCATGCTGGCAGCAATCGCGCCACGCATCCATCAATGGACGCCGCCGCCAGTGCGGCATCTGCGCGGCCTGCATGCTTCGGCGGATGAGCATGTTCAGTGCCGGCCTAGCTGAGCCTGCCGACACCTATGTCTGGGAGAACCTGTCCGCGCCGACCTTTGAAGCGGGCGCGGCGGATGGATTTACTAGCATCACCAGCGCCATGCGCGAGCACGCCATTGCCGGCGTCCTCCACATGGATCACTTGGCCGACCTTGCCTCCGCGGCCAGCGCGGCTCGAGCTGTGCGGCGTATCGCTCGCGAGACCGCGGAGGTCCTGCACGAGGATCCTACCGAGATCGAAGTGCGGTTGCGCTCGCTTCTAACCCGTCACGCTGCGGAATGGCGCTGCTTCCTGAGCGCCCTGGCGCCGGACTCCTTCGTCCGGGCGCTTTCGGCTGTTTGGGCATGACCGAGGCGCTCTCCCCCCAGGACGTCGGCGAACGTCTACGGCTCGCGCGGGAGGCGGCGAAGGTCACACAGGCTGCGGCCGCAGCAGCCCTGGATGTAGCGCGCACCACCGTCGTCGCCATCGAGCAGGGGCAACGTCGCGCCAAGCTGGATGAGCTGCAACGCCTGGCGGCGCTCTACGGCGTCTCACTGAATACCCTGCTGCGGCGTGAGGCCGTTCAGGTGGACCTCAAACCCCGCTTCCGTCGGATGGGCGAACAGGACGATGGCGTCGAAGCCGCGGTCGCCCTGCTGACCAACCTCGTCCAAGCAGAATTGGAGCTTGAGGATTTACTCGGTGTGCGGCGCTCGCGAAATGATCCCCCCGAGCGCCCACTCGCGCCGGGCGACGTGATTTTGCAGGCTGAACACGACGCGGCCGAGTTGCGCCAGTGGCTTGGCATCGGCCAGGCACCCGTTCACGACATCGTTTCGATGCTCGAGCTTCAGCTTGGTGTCCGGGTGTTTGTCCGCCCCTT
>CAXTGN010000611.1:1541-3345 GCA_964243455.1 uncultured Acidobacteriaceae bacterium | reverse complement strand
TCGGCATGGCTGGCTGACGGCATTCTCCACCGCACCGCGTGCGAGCTCCACATCGAGGTGCTGCGTTCGGATTGCCGCACAGACAACGGGCGGGCGACATGAGGTTTCCCCTCAGATTTTCGCTCATGATCCCTCCCCTACCCCGTCCCGGCGCATGATGTTGACCTTGGGCTGTGGCACCTCGGCGCCGCCTGGCTGAGCGCCATTCTGATGAGAACTGCCGCCGGTGTGGATGTTGCCGACGACGGCTTGTGCGCCATCTTGAACGACCATCCGCTCGACGCGGATCACTTGCGGTCCCTTGCCGCGGCGCCGATCCAGCGCTTCGAGCATGTCGGTCATCGCCCGAGACATGTTCGCCGCGTCCTTCCGGAGCTTCGAGGCGATCTCAAACGGCTGGTTAGCTAGCATTGCCCGGCGCTGGCATTCCATGGCCGAGAAGTGCAGCGCCACCGCTTGGGCAGCGATCATCCCCTCGATCTCATCCGCTGGGTTGAATCCTCGCATGGCCGCCGATGCCGCCGCGATGGATCTATCAAGCTCGCCGTCCCCATCATGAAGGGGAAGGCAAGATATCACCTCTCGAAGAATGGAGGTGTTGAATTGATGATTGTTTGATCCGCCGATGTTCTTGAACACATTTCTGCTTGAAGTTGCCGGGAGTTGAAGCGCCGGCCCTTTACCGTTTTGACCTTGGGATATGCTCATGCCTTCTGGCAGAATGCTCTGGTGGTCACTCACAGCTGTCGCCGCCTCTTTCTTCTTCCTTGGCGTTCCGGTCTTCATGCTGATGCTACTCCCAGATCGTCAGAAGCTTGCGAGAGACCGAGATCCGAGCGGGCCAACCGGCTCAGGATCGCCGCGTCTTCCGTGAGCCAACACGTCTGTCCCGGCGATCGAGGCATTTGAGCCACCAGCTTGGGATCTGGAGGAGTCGTAGAGTCGACCGGATGCCGAGCAAAGGAGCCGAACGGACCTTTGACGGCGAGGAAATCGACGATCGGTCGACAATCACGGTGCCAGTTCTCTGGCCGTGCTGGCGGGTAGATCCGGCCAGGATCGGCGTCCTGGAACACGGTGTCCGGCTCGCTCGAAGAAAGCGATGAGGCTTGCGGTGTGAGGTGGGCGGCGACGGGCGGCATCGGCAGCTCCTCGATGTCGAGACGGTTGACGGTCTTCGCGGCAGTTGGGGGCTCGGGCTCTGGCCCATCGACGTGGCACCAGGCGAGCATCCCGAGACGCTGCTTCAGCCAGTCCGCGATGTCAGGAACCACAAGGGGGTCAAACCACGCCTTGGTAGACTTCTGCCCGGCGCCGGCGACCTGATAAGTCACCGCGGCGCCGTGGATGTCTCCCGACCGAGGAGTGTGAGTTTCCTCTATAAGTATATCATTCTTATAGAGGAAACTCACACTCCTCCCGACCAAGGCTTGCCGGAGCGCAGCGTGGCTCGGCCACAGATCCGGATAGGCATTCACGGCATGCTTGGCGTTCTGGAACACCACCCCGCCGGCAGCGGCCATCAGATCATCGGGAGTCGGATCGAGGTCTCTTGCGCTGATCGTCTCGGCCACCGGGATGGGGATCGGCGCGTCGGTCAGGACCAGGACGTCGAGCGGGTTTTTAGCCGTGCGGTTGACGCCGCGGCCGCGGCCGATGATCTGGACGAGTTCGCCCTCGCAGATCTGCCACCTGATCGCCTCAGCTACAGGGTTGGGGTGCCGCTCGGTTTCGACAGCCTCGGCCTGACCGTTCAGCCCCTCTCTCATCGCGTCGCCGCGGTCGAACCATCCTCCGGTGATTT
>CAXTGN010000611.1:0-1521 GCA_964243455.1 uncultured Acidobacteriaceae bacterium | reverse complement strand
CCCTTCGACGGCCCCGATGGCGGGCAGCGTCCGTCCGACCACGATCAGGGCTCTCACGCCCGGCCTGCCGGGCTGGGGACCCCACTCGTCGCGACCGGCGACGGCGTTGTGGTGCGCCAGCTCGATGTTAAGGGACAGAGGGCCGATGCCAGGAAGCGCTTCCTTGACTGCTTTCTGACAGACCACCAGCACCCGCTCCGGGGCGTAGCGGCGAGCCTCGCGGCACAGGATGGCGTGGACCCGGCGGAGGTTGCGGTTGCGCCGTTCCGGTGCCTTCGGATCGACCTTCAGCAGTCGGAACACGTAGGGGTCGATATCCGCCATCTCTGGCGTGATCGGATCTAGCATCGACTTCGAGAACGCCTGGTCGATCACTTGGCGGACGTGCTGGTAGGGTGCCTCTGCCAGCAGTTGCGCCGTCACCTCGACATGCGGCCAATAGGGGCGCACCAGATCCACGTTCATGGTGGCATCCAGCAGCAGGGTCGGCACCTGCCAGCCCTTCGTCACGTCGCGGCGGCCCTTGATACGCAGCACCCGCTTAACGCCGCCCTCCTTGTCGTCGGGCTCCGATGCCAGCGCCAGCCAACCCGACTTGGCCGGTCCATCCGCTGCCAGCAGGGCCTGGATGCCCTTCCACACCCGAGCAAGCCGCATCACCTGGGCGTTTCCCTTGGCAGTCGCTACCGCTTCCTTACGCTGTGCCGACGTCATCTGCGGGTGCAGTTCGGGATCCACGTGCCGCTGCCATTCCAGCCGGTAAGCCTCGCCGGCATTGGCGCTGGTCAGGCTCAAATCCTCCAGCACTTCCCGAATCAGCGAGCCATCGGAGTGTTCTTCGAGCACATCGGCTACAGCGGTTCGGAGGAAGTGCAGCCGGTCACTGCCCATGTAGTCGATGTTGCCGTTCCGGAAGATGGTCGATGGCTGCCGCAGATCCGCCAGAGGCATCGCGCTCGGCTTGCCGTGAACGCCTTCCAAGCCATCTGCCCAGCAGCTTTCATCGACCACCAGGGCCGCCAGCCTGCCCAGCGAGGCCGGTTTCTTCAGGAACAACAGCTCATGCGGGATGATCCAGATATCGGCCGTGGTTTCCCGCTGGCGCTGGTAGCCGCACTGCCTGAAGAACGGGCACGACACCCGTTCGCCGTCGATCTTCCGCTGGCAGGCTGACTTGAACAGGTCGGCGCCGGCTTCGCGGGCATCTCTCACAGCTTCCAGGTTGCGGCACATCCGCGTCTTGCTGACCACCGGCACGTCGATGTCGGTCGCGTCCTGATGGTCGGGGTCGATTGCTTCCATGCCGCGCCAAACGCGCGCTGTCCGACGACTAGTGATCTCGCGCAGCGCGTTGAGCGGGCTGCCTGACGTCAGGTGCCGCTCTTGATTGGCAATCGTCTCAAAGATGGCGGCGTGCTCGTCTCCGAGCTTATGGGTCGGCACGGCCACGGCGATGGCCCGGTTATCACCAGCCGCCCGCATCCGCGCCAGCATCGCCGCAGCGTGCCGATAGGCGGACCG
>CAXTGN010000610.1:2113-3347 GCA_964243455.1 uncultured Acidobacteriaceae bacterium | reverse complement strand
AACGATCAAACCTTTAATCAGCAGAGCGATACCGAACGTGTCACAGCGCATGAGCTTGCTCCTAAGCGACCTATCAAGGAAGCAAATAGCCAACACGCTTAGATTTACGGTACGAGTCTTCTCGCAATAGACGTTCCTCCGGTCCTCACCTTAGCCGTGCCCATCCCGCCATGCTCTCAGGCTCTGAGGCTAGGGACAAGGATCCAGTTGATCGGGCCTGTGTACTCGGTCCAAGCGTCAGCTTCGGGGCTGTCACAATGCGCCTTATCGCAGGAAGATCGCCGCGAAAGCATGCGACTTTAGTTGCAGATGATTCAATGCAAACCGAATAGGCGCAATCACTGTTGGGGCACCGACTCTCAGGCCTCTAGGCTACTCGCAACAAAAAAGCTCTCCGAAGAGGGCTTTTGCTCAGTGATATATCTCTGAGCCGTCCGGGTCAGGTATCGGTTCGGCTTCCGGAAGAGTGCGGTGCAGTAGAGCAGCTGAGAACAGTGCGCATTTGCCATCGTCGAACGTGATGACCACGCAGTTCGTGACTCTCTCTGCGGCAAGGATGCGAGGTTCGGAGTTGATGTCCATGGAGTGATGCTGGATCAGATCGTGGCACGCTGTCTGCCCCCTGGCACACAGACGCTCTCACTTCGACTTCTCGACTACAACCACGTTATCTGCCTGCGGTCCTTTGGCACCTTGAATGACGTCGTATTCCACGACTATCCCTTCCTCCAATGACTTGTAGCCGTCCTTTTGAATCGCGGAGAAGTGGCAAAAGACATCTGGGCCACCTTCGCGAGTCACGAACCCGTACCCTTTAGCGTTGTTGAACCATGCGACCTTGCCTGTGTACTGTGCCATCGTGCTCTCCCTTTTTGGCTAGAGACGCACAACAGGTCAACAGAGACTCAGGATCAAAACGAAAGTGGGCTGTGGTCTCAGGCTCTCAGGAGAGGCGCAAGGGTCATGTGCGTCGTAGCACGATACACCGTGCACACCACTATGGTGCGATTGGCTACCATGCATTCAGGGCTGTAGTCCATGCGTGTCGTACTCGAGCGCATCTGTGTGCGACTTTGGGGATTGTGCAATATCCCGAATCCGTAATTACGTCCCACCGTCGTGCGCGGTCGCTTACCCGGCCTGAGTCACAAGCCCTGTGGGAATCCAAACTGACCCACTACCGAAAGAATACGATGTTCCCCCTCTCCTGCTACATTGCAGGGGCACACTCGCT
>CAXTGN010000610.1:0-2103 GCA_964243455.1 uncultured Acidobacteriaceae bacterium | reverse complement strand
CTATCGGTCGCACCATAGCAGGATGGTAAGTTCGACTGGAGAAAATGATCACGACTGAGGTCGATCCCGCGATCAGAAGCCTAGCCGAGCGGCTTCTGGCCTTGGAGAAAGGCGCGCCGATCGTCGCCGAAGAGGACCTGCTCGCGAAATGCCGGGTCTGGGAAAAGCTTCGTCGTCCTTTAAGCAATCTGGTGGGATCTGCAGGCGTGAACACGCTTATGCAGAGGGCGCTGACTCTCGCCAAACGCGAGTGCCCGGCCCTTAGCGGAGTGCAAGTCATGGACGATGGTTCATTGGCAGGTCTCCAGGGTGATGCGGCTAAGGCCAGTTCCATGCTCGTTGCGCATCTGATTCAACTGTTGGTCACATTCATCGGCGAGGGCCTCACGCTCAGGCTTCTGCGTAGCACCTGGCCTCAAGTCGAGGACCTGAAGGAATCTACGGTAAAGGGAATTTATGAACAATAAAGTTCAAATCAAGAAGCTCCCTTCCGGGGTTCCAGGATTGGACGAGATCCTCGGGGGTGGGATACCGGAGTTCTCCTTCAACATCATCGCTGGGGCACCGGGATGTGGCAAAACGACCCTCGCGCATCAGTTTATCTTCGCGAACGCGACGCCTGAGCATCCAGCAATCTACTTCACCGTTCTTGGCGAGCCCGCGCTTAAAATGCTCCGCTATCAGCAGCAATATACCTTCTTTGAAGAGACGAAGCTCAACTCTGCCGTTCGCTTCGTGAACCTCAGCCAGGAGTTGATGAACGGTGGACTGAAAGGAGTTCTGGAGGAGATCTCGAAGCAGGTGCAGGCAATGGATGCGTGCATCGTGGTGGTGGACTCCTTTCGCACGGTGCTGCGAGCCGAACAGCATGGCGGGGTTCACCTCGAAGTCCAGGAGTTCGTCCAGCAACTCGCCTTACTCCTGACAAGCTGGGAGGCGACAACTTTTCTGATCGGCGAATACGGGGAAGGGGAGCTGCACAATAATCCCGTCTTCACGGTGTCCGACGGCCTTTTCTGGCTTTACCAAAACGTGGAGCGCAACTCCGTCGTTCGCAAGCTGCAAGTCATGAAGCTGCGTGGGCAGAATTCGGTGCCGGGTATGCATACCTTCCGCATCACCGATGCGGGCTTGCAGGCGTTCTCACGAACCCTGGGTTTGTCCGGCAAGAGGCAGAGAGCTCCTGACCGGAAGCGTCTCTCTACCGGCTCACCCGCTCTCGACGAGATGATGGGCGGAGGCATCCCTGAAGGGGACAGTCTCTTGGTGGCAGGCTCATCTGGAACAGGGAAGTCCTTGCTCGCGACGCAGTTCATCATGGCCGGCCTCCGCGCTGGCGAGTCGGGCATCGTTGCTGTCTTTGAGGAGCGACCCGACGAGTACGTTGGACGTGCTCTCACCTTCGGCCTCGATTTACAGACTTCCATGGACGTCGGGAGCCTCGAAGTCATCTACCTTCGACCGCTGGATCTATCCGTGGACGAGATGATGCAGGAGTTAATCGATGCGGTGCAACGAACCGGGGCAAAACGACTGGTCATCGATTCGCTGGCAGGCTTCGAGATGGCCCTCGCTCCGGGCTTCAGGACCGATTTTCGGGAGTCGCTGTATCGCATGATCTTCGGCCTGACCGGGATTGGCATCACGATCCTGAGCACGCTGGAGATGGAAGAGACGTTCGAGAAACTACCCTTCAGCAGCTACATGGTCTCCTTCCTCACCGATGACATTATCCGCATGCGCTACGTCGAGATCGAAAGTCAGCTTCGCAAGGTTATGATGGTGGTTAAAATGCGCGGCGGTCTGCATAGTAAAGACATCCGCGAGTACGACATCACTTCGGGCGGGATCGTTATCGGCGAACGCCTGAAGAATTACGTTCACCTTCTCACCGGCATACCGGAACGGGTGAACAGCTCCAGCCCTGATGACCTCCCCAGCACGCAGAGTAGGAAATCAGGAGTGAATGATGGCAACGGAGCTGACGAGTAACGAAGAGCCTGTCCAGCTAGACGCCCGTGCGTTGAATGAAAGTCTCTTGCTGAGCCTGGTGCGCCAGCATGAATTGACTGAACCGCTCAGCTACTGAACCAGCAATTGCAA
>CAXTGN010000609.1:0-3350 GCA_964243455.1 uncultured Acidobacteriaceae bacterium | reverse complement strand
GTGCGGCCAAGGCTGTCGACACGCTCCTGCAGTCATTGCAGGGTGACGAGAAGATCGGTGCACAGATCATCCGCCGTGCTGTGGAAGAGCCGTTGCGCATGATCGTCCACAACGCGGGCGAAGAGGGTGCGGTCGTCATCAACAAGATCAACGAGTCCAGCGACACCAACTACGGCTACAACGCCGGAACGGGCAAGTACGAGGACCTGGTTGCTGCCGGTGTCATCGACCCGACCAAGGTGACGCGCACTGCCCTGCAGAACGCGGCTTCCATCGCCGGCCTAATGCTCACCACCGAAGCCATGATCTCCGAGATCCCGGAGAAGAAGGAAGCGGCGGGCGCCGGTCATCAGCACGGCGGCGGCGGTATGGACGGCATGTACTAAACCATTGCACGAAGCAGTAAACAAGAGCCCCGGAGCGATCCGGGGCTCTTCTGTTTCACAATCAGCATGCGGCAAGAGATCGAACAAGAACAACTGCAGGCCAGCGCTCCTCACTTCAGCTATGGGGAGGTCCGGAGAAACTACCATGATGTACGTGTGAGCCAGTTCACCAAACGTCTCTCGGTGAGGATTGCTCTTCATTTGTTCCCCACCCAGGTGCAAGAACAACCGAGTGACGAAGACTCAATCTTTCCTCTTTCAGGTAGCTGGCCTGAAAGAGGAAAGGCTGCTGACGAATGCGTCAGCAGCCTGCGTTAGTTTCAATCCATCAGAAATGGGCCTTCACTCCGCGGCCTGCTGCACCAGCCCAGGATGCACAGCCTGAGGGGCGCGGACCTTCACCCCAGCCTGTTCCGACTTGATCTTGATCCTTGTCAGCGAATCGCGCTTTTCACGGGCGGCGCTTGCGTTGAAGGTCACCAGATAACTCTCTGAGATGGCCTGGCGGAACTCCTGAAGGTAGGGAGCAAGGCTCGGGGGTGTAATCCGGCCCTGGTAGAACGATTCACCTCCAGTGGCTTCGGCTACCTGATTCAGGTAACTCTGGCCTGAAAAGTTCGCCAGGCCGCCCCGCATGCCTGAATCGCCGTAGTAGATCGAATAGACCGCAACCCCGGCCCGCTGCGCGTCGTCCTGAGCGTTCTGTACATACGGGCTATCCTGGTTCAGCGGTGAGACGCTGCCGTTATACGGATCGACCCCGTTTGTGAGCATTAAGACCATGCGTGCAGCATTGCCCTGTCCGGGCCAGTGCTTCACAAATTCCTGCAGGCAGAAGTAAGGGCTTGCGCTGATGCCCGCTGCTGAAAGTGGGACGCGCAGGGTCTCGGCTGCGGCCGCGTGATTCGTCGTGAAACTGCCATTGCTTCGAACGGTACCGTTTTGCATGAAGCCAACCAGGACCTGCACATTCGGGGGCAGACTGGTAACGAAGCGCCTGATGTCGTCCACCTGTGCGCCGAAGCTACCGCGCAGCCCATCATCGATCAGAATGGCAACCTGAGCTCCATCCTTGGCCACGGGCGTAACGGATGCGATCTCCGCGTCGTGACCATTAATTTCCAGCTTCAGAGCCGCAGAGTTCAGGGGTGTGTTGTTCTTCGACTGCACGGAGATCAAAGCAGTAGTTGGAACGGGGCCCTCGTTGGCGAGTTCCTGCGCGAAGGCCGGCGTCGCGAGCGCCGCAAGCGAAAGTACGGCGGAAAAGAGACCTGTCCGGCTGGTGTTCATGATTAACCTCACACAGCGTTAGATGAGGTTTGCCCCGCCAAAGGTCCAGATGGAGGGCACGAAGGCCGTTCCGGCGTCTACCAAAACGTCCCTGCTTTGCACCGGTACCTAGTCGCCCCCGAGGCGGATCTTCAGCCCCGCACGCACCGTCAACGGAAGGCTTGGATACCCGATCGGGGCAATGTGCTGGTCGTTCAGAAGATTCTCCAACTGTGCAAATACCGAGACGTACTTCTGCAACTGGTAGATCCCGCCGAGGTCCAGCTTCACGTAGCCGTGGTCCAGATCACGGTTAGGCAGCAGGAGTGAATTGTCGAAATTCGGCGTGAGCCCATCCAGAAACGTCGAATCGTCACTGCGGCTCGCGAATGCTCCCTTGAGGGCGAGATCCAACCGCGTCCGGGTGTAGTTCACGGAGAAGAAGCCGCTGTTCGGTGGCCGCCGGAACGTGCGCGCTCCCACCAGAGGGCTCTCCGCTCCAATCGCGATGCCGGGAAACGAGGGATTCTCCGTCGGGGTACCCTGATTGGCATCGACCGCGTCCGAGGCAAACGACTGCAGCACTCGCGACGGGAGGTACGTATACCCTGCACGCACCAGCAGCGAACGGCGCGCCTGCCAGTCCATCTCGGCTTCCGCTCCTTGTGCCCGGAACGCGAGTGAATTCACGTAAAGGGGCAGAAAATAGAACGGCGATGTATTGGGATCGTTGAACTGGGGTGAGTTGATCCCGAAATACATCGCTAAGTTAGCCCCGGTCACCGCCTCGAGCTGTCGATCAAACACGTTATGAAAGTAGCCGGCTTTCAGGATCAGCTTCTCGCCCAGGATGTCTTGATCGATCCCGAGGTCGTAGGTGCGCGACTTTTCGGCATTCGGCGGAGTTAGGTGATAGCTCGCAATATCGGCGGTGTCGCCTGCCCCCAGCAGCTGGTCGTAAAGGCTGTAGTACTCCAGAGCCAACGTCGGCTCCTGGACACCCGTTGCAGCGTTGAAGCGAAGGCGGGTTCCGCGCAGGAAACCCGTGCCTGGCCGCACCGGAACAAACGCCAACCCCAGGCGTGGTGTGCCCGCAATGCCATAGAGGTGGTTCTTTTCCACGGCGCCGCCCAGCGAGTAGAAAAGCCTGCTGAAGAACTCCCCCTGAAACTGCAAGTTGTACTCAAAGTTCGTTCGCTGCGTGACCTCGTGAGTGTCGTAACCGGGTTCGTTGAAGACACCACGCTCATCGTCATACCGGAAGCCAAACAATGCGTTGAAGTGCCGGGACGGGCTCCAGTCGCTTTGGTAGTAGAGCTGGTCCCGGTTGGACGCCATGTCATCGTTGCCGGTGATGATGCTGGCCTGCCCAGTAACAGCGTAGCCATTGGCTCCCTGGATCGTGACGATGTTGCCGAAGTACTCGGTGTAAAGGTCAGGGTCCGCGTCCGTGCCGAAGTTAAACGTGATCGGATTGCCCTGGCTTGTGAAGTACGCCGCCTGCTCGCGCTTCCGGGCGATGCCATAGCGAACGAGATTATGCCAGCTATTCTCTGCCGTATGCTCCAGTGTGCCGCCGGCGTACAAGTCCTGGTCGCTTTGTTTGCCGTCCGTGGTGAGCCCAAGAAACTGGTACGCACCGGGCAGCCCGACCGCGGCATCCTTGTTGCGGATCGTGAAGCGTAGGTTGGTGCT
>CAXTGN010000608.1:316-3351 GCA_964243455.1 uncultured Acidobacteriaceae bacterium | reverse complement strand
ACCAATGACACCACACCGCACCGATATCGAGCAGGACGGGTTTGTCCTCGCGATGAGCCTTCGCAAAGGCTTCTTCGCTCCACTCGTGCCAGTCCACCGGCTGATGCCGGGCCGATCGCAGATAGCCGGACGCGGCCCGCGCCAGACGATTTTCCTGTTCGGTGTTCATCCGCTACGTGTGATGCCGGAGCGCAGGCGCGGATTCCTATTTGCCGCCGCTAGATGAGCCCGGGGCGCTCGCAGGCTGCGCGGGAGCCGGTTCAGCTGGCAACAACCCGGGGACATGGAGCTGCCCTGTCACCTTGCCCGTTACTGCATCTCCCAGGCTTACTCCGTAGTGGTCCAGCGTATTCGACAGGATCTGGCTCAGGGTGGAGCGGTCGCGCGCATACGCCGCCAGCGCGGAGTTGAGATTGTTCTCCGCCGTCGCCAGGTTCCGACCCTGTTGCAGTACATTCGCCGTGGTGGAAGCGCCGAGACGGAGCTTCTTGTTTTCATCCTGGAAAGACTGGGTAGCGTAGTCCCGCGCCGCCTGCGAGGCGGAAACCCCGGCCCGGTCATTCGTAAGGGCGTAAAGCGCATTTACGAGTTGAATTCGTATCTGCGTATAGATCTGCTGCAGACGCATCTCTGTCTGCCGATATTCCATCTGGGAGCGCACCTGATCTGCCTGCGCGGCACGGTTCCGCAGCGGGATCGTCACATTGACGCCGACCCCGTAATCGGGCGCATTGTTGTTGATCAGGTTCTCCAGAGCCGAACCGTACCCGCTGCTCGCGACGGTGTTAGGCGGGCATGGAATAAAAGTGGTAGATGCGAAGCCGCCGCAGTTCAGCAGTGGATTCTGCTGGCCGCCCAGCGTGGACGCACCGTAGAACCCATACGCATCCACGATCGGCAACAGGCCATTTCGCTCCGCGCGGATGGTGATCTTGTTGTTCAGCATGGCGATCGCCGCCTGCTCTACCTGAGGATTTTTCGCATACGCCTGGCTGACCAGGTCCTCGAGCTTGGCATCCTCTTCCGGCAAGCGGTTTAGCCCGACTCTGTCCGTGGGTATGACCGGCGCATTTGCCAGCTGGGGATCGTTCAGGTTGCGGGCAACAGCCTGCTTCATCAGCAGTTGCTGGTATTCCAGGTTGCTCTGCGAGGAGATCAAGGCCTGCTTGTCTGTGGCCACCTGCGAATCGGCGTTCACGACATCCAGCGGAGCTAATGTCCCGATCTCCACTTGTCGACGGTCGTCGGCTGCAAGCTGTGTGGACTGTTCCAGCGCGCGCGTTCTCGCCTGCACATCCTCATAGCCGCTGACCAGAGCCCAGTAGATGCTCTCGACCTGGCTGATGGTGTAGATCACCTGCTGCCGGAACGCGGAATCGGCGATGCGACGATCATTCTTAGCCTGCACGATAAAGCGACGGTTGACCCATGTCCCAAAACCCTGAAGGAGATGCTGCGTCGCCTGGGCACGGAAGGTGGATTGCAGCAGCGGGTTGTAGGTGCTGTTCAGGCTGTTTGTGGTTTGGCGGGTGTTGTCGAAGGTCACGGACAAGAGCGTGCCAGGGGAGAAACCCTGCTGGTAGCCGAAGTTGTACGTGGCCGTGTTGTTCTGAAGGGAGTTGGTTCCTGTCAGAAACGTCACGGGCTGAGGCGTCGTAGAGCGCTCGTACTGAAGAGTTCCGGTCAGGACCGGGTCGAAGATCTCCGGGGCCGGCCCGCCGCCGTTGGTGCTCGACACCAGGCCCGAAGCGCCGGTGCTGGCCGCAGTCGTGAACGTCGTTCCACCCGGGCCGCCGCCGCCCGTGATGGTCGACGTGGATCCGCCGAGGGTATTCGTGATCAGGCCTGTGGATACGCCGCGCAGGTTCTGGCCTGCTTCGGCACGGAGGATATCCGTGTCTGCGATATCGAGATTCACACGTGCGATCGCGATGTCGTAGTTATTCTCCAGAGCCAAGGTGACGGAGTCCGCCAGGCTTAGGTAAATCTTGCCGTCCCGCAGCAGATCGCCCAGACGGGGGGCGTTGCTCAGGCGGGTCTCCGGGTAATCCTTGGGGAAATAGATCGCCAGCGGATTCGGCCAGAAGGGATTGCCTTTGAGGTAATTGACCCCGGTGGGCCGCATGTAAAGCGGCCCGGTCAGGACCGGCGCCGGCGCCTGGGGCAGTCCCGGAACCCCGGTCGTATCGTTCTGCACGGCCTGCGGCGGTGCCGGTGCGGCCGGTCCAACGCCTTGCGGCGTTGTGTTCGGCACCTGCTGAGACGGTGGCGCCTGAGGCGTTGCCGGAGCCGGATTCTGTCCCGCGGCCAATTGCATCTGCGCCGCAGCGCTCCAAAGCACCAGCGCAAGGTTCGACCCTGCGCGCAAATTCCGCCACACCTTACCCTGCTTCTTCACAATCGATCCTTGGCTGTTCTGCGGTTTGTTACGACACACATACGCTCCGGCGACCGGTGAGGTTCCCGACCGAGTAGGCGCACGCATGAGGCAGGACAGCACAGCTATCTTATCGGCGCATCTCGGAGTTCCTTTAGGGCAAGCCATAATAAAGCTTCGTGTTCTGCGACAGCCATTCCCGATGACCCATTGGAAGCTCACGCTCGCTTATCACGGACAAGGCTTCCACGGGTGGCAAATCCAGCCGGGGCTTTTGACCGTCCAGGGAACGCTGGCGGAGGCCCTTCTCCGGATCACAGGAGAAAGGATTCTGCCCCAGGGCGCCGGACGCACCGATGCCGGTGTCCATGCGCTGGCGCAGGTGTGCTCTTTCGCGCTGGGGTCTCCATTGCCGTCCGAAAATCTTCAGCGCGCTCTGAATCGGGTGCTGCCGGCCGGCATTCGCGTGCTCGCGGCGGAGGTGGTGCCCTCCGCGTTCCATGCCCGGCATTCCGCGCGTGGCAAGCGCTATGAGTACCGCATCTTCGAGCGCCGGCTCCGATCAAATCGGGATACGCCGGCTGAGGAGCGGATCTGTTCGCCTTTCCTTGCACCGTTGATCTGGGATTGTCGCTGGCCTCTCAATCTCGAGCCGATG
>CAXTGN010000608.1:0-306 GCA_964243455.1 uncultured Acidobacteriaceae bacterium | reverse complement strand
CGGCTCACCTTCTTTTGGGAATTCACAACTTCTCCGCCTTGGCAGCTAGCAGCCGGCCGGACGCAACGCCAGAATCGGACGGGCTCGAGTACGCCGATGTCCGGCATAGCGGCCTGCCCAACCCGATCAAGACCATCTACGCCGCTGACTGGAGCCGCACGGACGATCTGCTGCGGTTCCACATTCGCGGGAGCGGCTTTCTTCACCACATGGTGCGCAATCTTGTCGGAACCATGGTCGACATCGGCCGGGGCAGCCTCGCGGTCGAGGATCTACCGCGCATTCTCGCGTCCCGAGACCGCGCCC
>CAXTGN010000607.1:0-3363 GCA_964243455.1 uncultured Acidobacteriaceae bacterium | reverse complement strand
GCGACGCGAAAGCGAATCGCGACAACGATTTTTGACAACTGCATAGATTGGGTAAATATAACTACAAGGCTGAGCAGCTTTGCGCTTCGGTAGGTTCGAAGGGTGAACGCTGATCATGCGAAAGAGTGTCTTTAGATATATGGCAACAGAGATGTTGCCCAGGCGATGTAAACATGGAGACTTCAGGCAAGCGGGTTGTTGCTGCTGTGCTGGAGTAAATTCTATGGTCAAGCTACTAAGGGCGCACGGTGGATGCCTTGGCAGAAACAGGCGATGAAGGACGTGGCAAGCTGCGATAAGCTTCGGGGAGCCGCACACAGGCGTTGATCCGGAGATTTCCGAATGGGGAAACCCACCATGGCAAACCCATGGTATGTCCCACTGAATACATAGGTGGGAACAAGCGAACGGAGGGAAGTGAACCATCTCAGTACCTCCAGGAGAAGAAAGAAACCTCGATTCCGAGAGTAGTGGCGAGCGAAATCGGACATAGCCCAAACCCGTGATATTTCGGTATCTCGGGGGTTGTAGGGCCTGCACCAGTAGAGTTACCAAACCAGTCGATAGCTGAAGACCGATGGAAAACGGTCCCAAAGAGCGTGACAGGCGCGTAGGCGAAATTGATCTGGACTCGAAGCAGGTACCTGAGTAAGGCGGGGCACGAGAAACCCTGCTTGAATCCACGGGGACCATCCCGTAAGGCTAAATACTCGTTTCTGACCGATAGTGAACCAGTACCGTGAGGGAAAGGCGAAAAGAACCCCGGAAGGGGAGTGAAATAGTACCTGAAACCGTGTGCCTACAAGCAGTGGGAGGACTATGCCCGCAAGGGAATGTCTGACCGCGTGCCTATTGCATAATGAGCCGGCTAGTTATTCTTGTCAGCAAGGTTAAGCGTGAGCGAGCCGCAGCGAAAGCGAGTCTGAATAGGGCGTGAAGTTGGCAGGAATAGACGCGAAGCGGGATGATCTACCCTTGGCCAGGTTGAAGATGGGGTAACACCCATTGGAGGACCGAACCGGTGTTTGTTGAAAAAAGCTCGGATGAGCTGAGGGTAGGGGTGAAAGGCTAATCAAATTCCGTGATAGCTCGTTCTCTCCGAAATAGCTTTAGGGCTAGCGTCGGGTGATTTGGATCGGTGGTAGAGACATGGATAGACTAGGGGGCTTTCCGGCTTACTGAATCTAACCAAACTTCGAATGCCGATCACAACCAGCCCGGCAGTCAGACTGTGGGGGCTAAGCTTCACAGTCGAGAGGAAAACAGTCCAGACCGCCTGCTAAGGTCCCCAAATTACAGTTAAGTGGGAAAGGAAGTCGGAACGCTCAGACAGCCAGGAGGTTGGCTTAGAAGCAGCCATCCTTTAAAGAAAGCGTAATAGCTCACTGGTCAAGCGGTCCGGTGCCGACAATACAACGGGGCTAAAACTGTATACCGAAGCAGCGGATGCACACATTAGTGTGCGTGGTAGGAGAGCATTCTCTAATCATTGAAGCGTAACTGAGAAGATACGTGGAGGTCAGAGAAGAGACCCTGCCGGCATAAGTAGCGATAATCAGTGTGAGAACCACTGACGCCGAAAGTCTAAGGTTTCCTGAGGAAGGTTAATCCGCTCAGGGTTAGGCGGTCCCTAAGCTGAGGCCGAGAGGCGTAAGCGATGGACATCCGGTTAATATTCCGGACCTCCCGATATCTCGTTATTACGATGGGGTGACGCAGAAGGATAAGCAGGTCGTCATATGGCTATGGCGGTCGATGCGCGTGAAGCTGGTTCTGACAGGCAAATCCGTCAGGGCTTAACAGTGAGGCGCAAAGCAAACCCGTTAGGGTGTAAGCTGCTGAGTTCATGCTGCCAAGAAAAACCTCTAAGGAGAGAGATTGGGAACCGTACCCCAAACCGACACAGGTAGACGAGGAGAATATCCAAAGGCGCTCGAGTGAAGGCTTGTTAAGGAACTCGGCAAATTAGACCCGTAACTTCGGGAGAAGGGTCGCCCACCGCAAGGTGGGCCGCAGTGAAACGCGTACGGCGACTGTTTAACAAAAACACAGGTCTCTGCAAAGTCTAAAACGACGTATAGGGGCTGACTCCTGCCCGGTGCCGGAAGGTTAAAGGGAGCGGTTAGGCGCAAGCCGAAGCTGCGAACTGAAGCCCCGGTGAACGGCGGCCGTAACTATAACGGTCCTAAGGTAGCGAAATTCCTTGTCGGGTAAGTTCCGACCTGCACGAATGGAGTAACGATCGTACGACTGTCTTAACGAGTTGCTCGGCGAACTTGTAGTACCGGTGAAGATGCCGGTTACCCGCAGCTAGACGAAAAGACCCCGTGCACCTTTACTATACTTTTACAGTGGGTTACGGCAATTGCTGCGCAGGATAGGTGGGAGGCTTTGAGACCGGACTTTCGGGTTCGGTGGAGCCAACGGTGAGATACCACCCTGCGATTGTTGTGATCCTAACCTGCTTCCATGATCTGGAAGAGGAACATTGTAAGACGGGTAGTTTGACTGGGGCGGTCGCCTCCTAAATTGTAACGGAGGCGCGCGAAGCTACACTCAGGTCGTTTGGAAATCGACCGCCGAGTGCAAAAGCATAAGTGTGGTTAACTGTAAGACCTACAAGTCGAGCAGATGCGAAAGCAGGCTTTAGTGATCCGGTGGTTCTGTATGGAAGGGCCATCGCTCAACGGATAAAAGGTACGCCGGGGATAACAGGCTGATCATTGCCAAGAGTTCATATCGACGCAATGGTTTGGCACCTCGATGTCGGCTCATCGCATCCTGGAGCTGTAGAAGGTTCCAAGGGTTAGGCTGTTCGCCTATTAAAGCGGTACGTGAGCTGGGTTCAGAACGTCGCGAGACAGTTCGGTCTCTATCTGCTGTGGGCGTAGGAGATTTGAAGGGGGCTGTCCTTAGTACGAGAGGACCGGGATGGACGAACCTCTTGTGTTCCAGTTGTCCTGCCAAGGGCACGGCTGGGTAGCGAAGTTCGGTTATGATAACCGCTGAATGCATATAAGCGGGAAGCATGCCCTAAGATGAGATCTCCCAACCCAAAAGGGTAATGAAGGGCCCAGGAAGACGACCTGGTTGATAGGCTGGAGGTGGAAGCGCAGTAATGTGTGCAGCTTACCAGTACTAATCGCCCGTTCGGCTTGTCCATAGAATTTACTCTGCGCAGCACAACGCTGCTCTGAAGAAACTCTTGACGCAAGCCCTGTAGTTATCAAGTACGACAAAGTATATGTCTACGCCAATCTATGCAGTTGCCAGAGATCGCGACGCGATCTTGACAAGTTTGCCGGTGAGTTTACCGCGAGGGTCCCACCCGTTCCCATCCCGAACACGGAAGTTAAGCCTCGT
>CAXTGN010000606.1:1740-3373 GCA_964243455.1 uncultured Acidobacteriaceae bacterium | reverse complement strand
CAGCGTTACATCGATGTAACGCGGGGCGAGCTGTTCTTCGCGCGGGGAATCATTCTCGTCGAGGGCGACGCCGAGCGCTTCTTGGTGCCGGCCTTCGCCGAGGCGTTGGACATGCCCCTCGATCGGCTGGGCATATCCGTCTGCGCGATCGGCGGCGTCAACTTCGCGCCCTACGTTAAGCTGCTCGGCCCGTCCGGCGTGGCGATCCCGCACGTCATCCTGACAGAGGGGCGTCGTCCGCTCGCCCGTCGCCGGATCGAGACGCTACTCGGCCTCGTGCGGCCGGGTCGCGACTATGCGGCCATGGTGGACGCCGAGATCTTCCGCCGCGGCGAGCGACGGGGGATGTTCGTTAACACGAATACGCTGGAGACCGAGCTGTTCTCGGCAGGGCTCGCCAGGCGCATGGGGCGCATCCTGCGCACCGAACTGTCGCTCGCCCAAGCCACGCGCGACCAAATCGATAGCTGGGTGGCCGACACGGCCACTGTCGACACTGGGCGGCTGCTCGACCTGATCGAGCGGGTCGGCAAAGGCCGCTTTGCACAACGTCTCGCCGGTCGAGCAACGGCAGCGACCTGTCCCGCCTACATCCGCGCTGGTTTGGAGTTCATCCGCGATGCCGTTGCGTGACATCAGCGCGGCTTACCGGCGGGCCGCCGCCGAGCTGGTTGGTAATGCCGGCCAGCAGGCGGCCTACGATTCGCGCGGGCATTGCGTCGTCCTGGCGGGACCCGGCAGCGGTAAGACCAAAACGCTGGTGCTGAAACTCGCGCGAATCCTCGCCGAGGACGTTCGAGCACCCCGTGGGGTGGCCTGTGTCACCTATAGTCAGGAGTGCGCGCGCGAACTTAGCCGGCGGCTGGAGCGGCTCGGCCTGCGCGACACCTCCAACCTGTTCGTCGGCACCGTTCACGGATTCTGCCTACGCCACATTCTGATGCCTTATGCACGGCTGGCGGGGCTGGACGTGCCTCATCCTCTGACCCTGGCGACGACCCGTCAGACGGATCGCGCGTTCAAGCAGGTTGCCGAGGGGCTGCTCGGGATTGGCCAGCCTTACAAGTCACACGACATGGGCCGCTACCGCCGCGTCCATCTGGATCGGACGGCGCCCGACTGGAACGCAGACCCCGACCTCGCCCGGATCACCGAAGGTTACGAGAGTGCGCTGCGCCAGGCTGGCTTGGTGGACTTCGACGATCTCGTGATCTTCGGCCATCGGTTGGTGGCCGATTGCGATTGGGTGTTGCCGGCCATCCAGGCGCGGTGGCCGGTGCTCGCCGTCGACGAGTATCAGGATTTGGGCCTGCCGTTGCACCAGATCGTCCAGCGGCTTGCCTTCGCGGGCGGCGTTCGCCTGTTCGCGGTCGGCGACGCTGACCAGTCGGTATACGGCTTCGCCGGCGCCGATGGTGGATTGCTGCTCGAGCTGGGCGAGCGTCCCGATGTGGAGACCGTGCGCCTCGAGCTGAACTACCGCTCGGCGGGCCGGATCATTCGCGCCTCCGAATTGGCGCTCGGCGAGGCGAGAGGCTATCGGCCGCGCGACCCTGACCGGCAAGCGGTGGTCGCCTTTACCGAGCGGGCCGGCGGGCTCGAGGATCAGGCGGCTCACGTGGTCGAAACGCTG
>CAXTGN010000606.1:0-1730 GCA_964243455.1 uncultured Acidobacteriaceae bacterium | reverse complement strand
CATCGCGATCCTCTACCGCGCCGCCAATATCGGCGATGTCTTCGCGGACGCGCTCTCCGGTGCAGGCTATGATTACGTCCGCATCGACAACGCTGCACCCTACAAGAAGACGGCGCTCACCAGCTGGATCGAAGATTGCGCAGCGTGGTGCGCCGGGGGCTGGCGGCAGGCTCGACCGCAGCTCGGCGGGTTGCTCACGCGCTGGTCGGGCTTCCGGGCCGGCCGGCCCGGCGAGCGGGAAGCGCACGAAGCGGCGCGCGCCGTGACGGCGTTCCTGTTCGCCCACAGGAGCGATGACGGCTTGGCGGCGCCGTTCGTTGCAGCGATCCGCGCCGCATTGGTCGATCCGCTCACGGCTCGTGAGCCGGGCCTCGCCGATCAGCGCGAGCAGGTCCGCCGCATGGGCGAAGCCTTTGCTGTGGGTGGCAAGCTCGAGGCGCTCGACCTAAAGAGTTTGGGCGGCCGCGATGGTTCGCCGAATCATGTGAACATGCTGACGCTGCACTCGGCGAAGGGGTGTGAGTATGACACTGTCATCATGGTTGGCATGGACATGGGCGCGATGCCCTGGCGTAACGAACGGCCAGCCGAGCTCATCGAGAGCCGCCGCTTGTTCTATGTCGGCCTGACCCGCGCCCGCGATGCAGTCCACATGCTATATTCGGGGTGGATTCCCGGCCGTTATGGTGTCCAGCGGCTGGGACGCTCACCATTCGTCCAGGAGTTGGAGGAGCGGCTCGCGGCCGCCGATGCTGCGGCTTGACCACAGCTTGTCGCGCTTGAACGACGAGATCAACCTTGCCGCGTACGATCGCGCCATTCGTCAGCTACGCGCGACCTCCCACGGTCCGTTGCTGAAGGAGCTGGAGTTCGCGCAGGTTTTGCGCGACCTGAAAGTGGGCCTGCACTGATGTCGGGAGATCTTTGATGCTTCCGTTCCGCGAAGCTCAGGCGATCGAGGATCTGGCCGATCTGCTTTACGACTTCCTGCCGGGAAGCGGGAACAATCGCACCGCATTTCCGATCGCGGCGACGCAGGCTGGCGTGGGCGACCTGTGGACCCCCGGCAGCAAACGGCCATCGATCGTACAGCTGCTCGCCGCGACACTCGAACATCGCCGGCACCTTTTCACGAAGCTGGTCATGGCGATTGTCCGACAAGCGATGACGTACCGGCGCGGTAAGGGGAATCCGCTCCAGCGTGACGAGATCGACCGGCTCAACGCACTTCTGCCGAATGTGTCGTTCAAGATCCCTGAGCTGCTCGACCCCAGCTTCTTGGACGCGTTGGCTGCGGCCGCGAAGCCGTCGGCGGCGCCCCCGACAGTCGGCCTCAGCCCTGAACGCGCCAGAGCTCTGGCGGCGTTGCTCATCGAGATCAGCAAGCTCAACCCCCAGGAGCGCGGGCTTCGGTTCGAAGGCTTTCTCAACGAACTGTTCGCCGCGCATGACCTCGCACCGCGCAATGCATTCCGTGTCGTGGGCGAGCAGATCGATGGCAGCTTTCGCTTGGACGGTCAGACCTATTTGGTGGAAGCCAAATGGCACGGGCCGCAGATCGGGTTCGCAGACCTAATGACTTTCTCAGGCAAGGTCGGCGGCAAGGCGTCTTGGTCGCGAGGGCTGTTCGTCAGCAACTCTGGGTTCACAGCGGATGGTCTGGAGGCGTTCGCGCGAGGACGCCAGACCAACCTGATCTGCGCCGATGGACTTGATCTATACGAGGTCTT
>CAXTGN010000605.1:1354-3374 GCA_964243455.1 uncultured Acidobacteriaceae bacterium | reverse complement strand
ACCCGGATCGCAGCCGCGAGGCCGGACGGACCGGCTCCCACCACCACGACATCGAACTCCATCGCCTCAGCCAAGGGCCGGCATTCGCAGATCCCGAGGAAGAACTTCGATGCACCCTGAGGCAAATTCCATGGCTGAAGACCCCTTAGAACACAAGCTCAACAGCTTCCGCTGGAAGTAAGCGGAAGATCGTTCGATTGGCGACCCTTGAAATAGATGGACCCGTATTCGGCTATCAAGTATTTAGAAGAGCTCTCATTCACTGCTTACCTTTTTCCGGGTCATGAACCGTGGGACTAAGGGGCGCCACCGATTTAACGATCAAAGCGTCCAGCGCCTCAAAATCTCCAAGCTTGATGAGATCATAAAGCTCTTCTCGTGTTTGCATCTTCTCAAGGATACTGCGCGTGCTCATCGCCGACCACCCCGTCCAGTGCGTCGCCGAGCTGCTGCCCTGGAACGTCTCCGGCGTCCCCGCCAGGCTCAAACAGAACTGACCGCGGGCCAGACCAGACGGTTACCACTTAAGCTGGTGAGACCGAACAGTGATCTGCTGTCGAATCATGCTGGCGCTGCAGCGATGGCTTCGATTTCGAACAGGAACTCTGGTCGTGCTAAGCCGCTGACCATGAGCAAAGTTGTTGTGGGAGGTGTTTCGGGAAATTGCCGATCGCGCGCGCGGCGATAGCCTGCCATGTGCTCGCGTTCTGTCACGTAGACACTGAGGCGAACGACGTTATTCATCGCCATCCCGTCCGCGGCCAGAATGGCAGCGATGTTGCGGAAGCAGATGTCGGCCTGTCCTTCGCTATCTGCCGGAACAATGTCGTCAGGGGTTATGCCAAGCTGCCCGGCCACGAACACAAGGCGATGGTCCGCCGGCACGGCTATGCCATGGCTGTATCGCGCCAGGGGGGACGGATCGCTGTCGGTGACAATGCCCTCATCATCGCGCTCCAATTTTGCAAGTACTTGGACTTGGACGCAGACCGCCTGATACATTCTAATCCGGCGTCAGCGATTTTGTCGGATCGCTGGAGCCGGATCATCGGTGCCGGAAGACTGGCGCGCGTTTGGCGACGAAGGCGGTCATGCCCTCCTTCTGCCCCTCAGTGGCGAACGCCGCCTGAAAAAGCAGGCGCTCGTGACGAAGTCCGTCGGCAAGCCCACCCTCGTAGGCAAGATTAACCGCTTCTTTTGCCATCCTGACCGCCGGCGCGTTGTAGGCCGCGATCGTGTGCGCGGCCTCGAGGGCGGTTTGCAACAGGTCCGCCGGTGCGACCACGCGGGCCACCATGCCACAAGCTAGCGCCTCGCGAGCGCCGATCGACCGGCCGGTGAGCACCATGTCCATCGCCATCGATTTTCCCACCGACCGTGCCAGCCGCTGCGAGCCGCCGATGCCGGGAAGGATCCCCAGCTTGATCTCCGGCTGTCCGAACTGCGCGTCTTCCGCGGCGATGATGAAATCGCACAGCAGGGCGAGTTCGCACCCGCCCCCCAGCGCGAAGCCGCCGACGGCGGCAATGATGGGCTTGTGAATCCCGCGCACCTCGTCCCACGGACCGAGAAAATCGTCCATGTAGAAATCGGTGAAGCCCTTCTCGGCCATCTCGGCGATGTCGGCCCCGGCGGCGAATGCTCGCGGGCTGCCGGTGATGACGATGGCGCCGATGCGGTCGTCCGCATCGAAGCGGCGCAGGGCAGCCAGCGTCTCGAGCGCGAGCTGGCGGTTCAGCGCGTTGAGCGTCTTGGGTCGATTGAGCGTTATTAAGCCAACCCGTTCCAGGATCGTCGCCTGCTGCTCCTTGACCGATGCTTCGCCGACCGGTGCCATCATCTCGCTCATGCCGAGGCCTTCTCGTTAGGCTCGGCCACAGAGGTTGTGCGGCTCCGTGGCTGTTTGCCCCGCGCTGCGCCGATGCTTTCGATGGGCGTCGCGCCCGGGACTTGTCGTATCGGCTCGGCCATGCCGGAATTTGGCTCGTCCGACGCGTAAGCCGCGCCAGCCGGCGCATAG
>CAXTGN010000605.1:980-1344 GCA_964243455.1 uncultured Acidobacteriaceae bacterium | reverse complement strand
CCATGAATTCGTGCAGCAGCGCCTCGCGCTGCTCGTTCAGCCGCGGCGCGGCGATGGGGTTGGCCGTATCGTTGCCGACATAGCCTGATATTCGCACCGGGTTTCCCGCCGTCCGCACGGGGCGTCCCGTCTCGCCGCTCTTCACCTTGATGATCATGTCTCGGGCGAGCAGCTGCGGATGATCGAACAGTTTGTCGATCGTGTTGATCGGCGAGCAGGGAACCCCTGCCGCGTTCAGTAGATTGACCCAGTGCACAACGTCGGCCGTGCGGGTGATCGCCTCGATGGCCTCGATCATCTGCGGCCGATTTCGACAGCGCAGGTCGTTGGTCGCGAACCGAGGATGCAAGGCGAGGTCCGGCGC
>CAXTGN010000605.1:0-970 GCA_964243455.1 uncultured Acidobacteriaceae bacterium | reverse complement strand
TGACGATGCGGCCGTCCCTCGCCGCGAAGCTCTCGAACGGGGCGAGGGAGGGATGGCTGTCGCCGGTTCGGTTCGGCACCTTGCCCTCCGCATCGTAGCGGGCAAGCGCCGTCTCCATCAACGCGGCCTGACAATCGAGCATACCGATGTCGACGCGCGCGCCTTGCGCGTTCTGATGACGCCGATGCAAGGCAGCCAAGATGCCGATCGTCGCGAAGAGCGCGGCGCCTAGATCGCCAAAGCTACTGCCGACCCGGGCCGGCGCCCCGTCTGGCCAACCGGTGAGGCTCATGATGCCGCCCATCGCCTGCACGACCATGTCGTAGCCAGGTAGATCGCTGAACGGCCCCGTATGGCCGAACCCCGAGATGGACGCGTAGATGATGTGCGGATGGGTCTTGGCCAGTCGCTCGGCGCCATAGCCAAGCCGGTCCATCACCCCGGGCCGAAAGTTTTCGACGACAATGTCGGTCTCATCGAACAGTCGTTCCAGCAGCTCTCGATCACGCGGGCTTTTGATGTCGAGGACGATGCTCTCCTTGCCGCGATTAAAGCAGGAGAAATACGCGCTCTCGCCGTCCACGAACGGGCCGAAGGCACGGGTGTCGTCACCGGTCCCGAACTTCTCGATCTTGATGACCCGTGCGCCCAGATCGGCGAGAATCATGGTGCAGTACGGCCCGGCGAGCACGCGCGAGAAATCGAGCACAGTGACGCCTTCGAGCGGTCCCCGCCGGAGGTCCCCGGGTGCCCCCCCACCCGACGAGGCGCGATCTACCGTCATTGATGCGTAGGCATGTAAAATTCCGGCCCCTTGGCGATCGCATCGGGCCAGCGCTGCATCAGGGACTTCTGCCGCGTGTAGAAGCGCACGCCCTCGTCGCCATAGACATGCATGTCGCCGAACAGGCTGCGCTTCCAGCCGCCGAAGCCGTGCCACGCCATCGGTACCGGGATCGGCACGTTGATG
>CAXTGN010000604.1:1743-3376 GCA_964243455.1 uncultured Acidobacteriaceae bacterium | reverse complement strand
GAACCGGGCGAAGATCTGCGGGAACGACAGGTCCCGCTCCTCGGCCTGGTAGCTCGCACCGGCCAGCGCCTTGGTGACGGCGGCGGTGGTCAGCCCGCTCATCTTCTCCGCGCCGACCACCAGCGCCAGCTTGACCCGGCCGCTGCGTACCGCGTCCAGCGCCGAGTAGATCGCCGCGGCTCCCGAGGCGCAGGCGTTCTCGCACCGGGTCGCCGGCTTGAAGCGCAGCGCCGGCACCGCGCCCAGCACCATCGAGGAGCAGAACCCGTCCCCGATCAGGCCCGAGTTGAAGTGGCCGAGCCAGATCGCGTCGATCTCGTGCGGATCGATCTCCGCGTCGGCGATCGCCTCGCGGGTCACCCCGGCGATGAGCTGTTCCAGGTTCTCGTCCAGCTTGCCGAAGCGGCTGTGGCCCCAGCCGACGATGATTGGATCGGTGTCCATCGTGCATTCCCTCGAGCTAGTTGGCCGGCCGAACCAGCCGATTGCGCAGGATCCCGATCCCCTCCACTTCGAGTTCGACCACGTCGTCCGGCTGCAGAAAGCGCATGTGCTCGATCCCGCATCCGCCCTCGATCGTACCCGATCCAAGGAACTCACCAGGGTAGAGCGTCTCGCTGCGCGAGATGTGTGCGATCAGGTCTTCGAACTTCCAATGCATCGAGTTTGTCTTGCCTCGCGTCCACTCTTCGCCGTTGATCCGGGCGATCATGGTCAGGTTGTACGGATCGGCAAGCTCGTCGACAGTGACGAGACACGGGCCCATCGGGTTCGAGGTATCGAAATCCTTGCCCTTGGCTGGCCCGAGCTGGCCGCCCATCTCGGCCCACTGCGCATCCCGCGCGCTCATGTCATTGAAGATGGTGTAGCCGTATATGTAGGCCCGCGCCTGTTCGGCACCGACATCGAGCGTCCGCCTGCCGATATAGACGCCGAACTCCAATTCAAAATCCATCACGTCGCTGTATCGCGGCCATACCACGTCGTGGTCGGTGCCGATGACGGCGAAGCGGTTGGCCTTGTAGTAGATCGGCTGTTCGTAGAACACCTTGGGAATCGTCAGGATCCCATCGCGCTCCATCTCTGCCATCGCCGCCGCCGGATCGGCGGAGCGCTGTGCCCGCATCTCCCGCAGGTTGCGGAACGACTGCTTCAAGTGGCCCTCGAAGCAGAGGCAATCGCGCATCTGCACCGGCGGCTGCAGCGGTGCATGCAGGACCGCGTCCGCGACCGCCACCAGCACACCGTCGACCGGGCGACGGACCAGATCGTAGGCCTGCGCCAGCGCGGCGTCGCCGGCCTCGATCATCGCCAGCACGTTGGCGTAAGGCGCCTGGTCCCAGCCCCGCGCGGCGCTGGCGGCGGCGAGGTCGAGGATACTGGTGCCGTCATTGACTAGGGCGCCGGCACGGCTGTTGGCGCCGCCGCGCTGGTAGGTAACGAGCTTCACCGGGATGGCTCCTTCAGGAGGGCGGGCGGACCCTGCAGGCACTTCAGCAGTAGGGCGGTGAGATGGCGGATCGCCGCGTCGGCGTTCCTGGGATCGGCAGCTCCCTTGCTCAGCCTGACGATCCGCCCGGAATCGACCATCATGTACACCATGGCACCGATGATGGTGTGATAGGCCCAGTGG
>CAXTGN010000604.1:0-1733 GCA_964243455.1 uncultured Acidobacteriaceae bacterium | reverse complement strand
ATCCGGCAGCAATGCGCGCAGCTGGTCGGTTACCGCGATGGCGATCGGATCGAGCATCTTCTCGACGATGCCGCGCTCGACCGAACGAGGATCACCCACCTCGCGCGCCAGCAGGAGGCCGAAATGCCCGCCATGCTCCTGTGACGTCAGCCTGAGCATGGGCACCAGGATCGCCTTGAGGATCATCTCCAGGCGCCGGTCGAGGTCGTCCTCGAGTTCGGCCATCGCCAGTCCGATGCGTCGCTGCTCGACGATGGCGGGGGTCCGCATCTCGAAGATGGCGCGATAGAGGCCGAGCTTCCCCTGGAAGTGATAGCCGATCAAGCCGGGTGGAACGCCTGCCCTGACTGCAACCTGGCGTAGCGAAGTGCCATCAAAGCCATATTGCGAGAAGAATTCTTCCGCGGCCGCGAGGATCCGCGCGCGTGCGGTGCCGTCCTCGGAGGGCAGGATCGACTCGTCCACTGATGTCCCGCTCGCCGCTGCCGCCTTCATCCCGCTCGCTCTTTTCATCTTACCTAGAGACTTTGATCGAGTGTATTACTCTGTTGAACGGTTGAACACAACTGAGCACAGTTGCTTTCCGGGTCGGGCAGTGGCTCGGCGCTCGAAGCTAAAATATCCAGAACTTGATCAGTCGACCAATTTTCTGCTATGGTAAAACAAAACATTGGGAGGGCTTCCTTGGCTCAGACTTTCAGGCGCGTCATCACCGGGGTAGACCAGGAGGGGCGATCCTGCATCGTCTCCGACGAGCAGGCGGCATGCGTCGCGGAAATGGCCTCTATGCCAGGCCTGACGCTCACCGACGTCTGGGAAACCACCACCTCCCCTGCCAACAACGAGGGCAGCGACGACGCCGTCGCGCGGCCGGTTCGGCTCGAACCTCCGGTCGGCGGATCCCTTTTCCGCATCGTGGAGTTCCCGCCGGACACGATGTGGCGAGGCCGAGCCGATGCCGGAGCCGCCTTCTCGTCGATCGGCGCACACGATGCGCACGACGCCGGTTCGTCCGATCCGATGATGCACAAGACCGCGACGATCGACTACATCGTCGTGCTGAGCGGCGAGATGCACGCCGTCCTGGAAACCGGCGAGACCTTGTTGAGGTCCGGCGATCTGTTCGTCCAGCGTGGCACCGTGCACAGCTGGAGCGTTCGCGGCGACAAGCCCTGTGTCATCGCGGTGGTTCTGGTCAGCGCGGATCGGATCTGAGCCGATCGGATCTGTCAGATCTCGCGCCTAGTCGCCATCTACTGGATCCGACGTGGCGCCCGGATTTGGCACAGGCGATTGAGCGTGGTCCGCCCTGGAGCGCATAACCGCGATGCTTTGCCAGGCGATGCATCAACGGGCGTGGGAGCGGCCGCTGATCGCATCCGATCTGGCTCATGTAGCTGGGTGAAACCGCAGTGGCGCGCTAGTTCTGCCTGGCTCAGGCGCTGCTGCTCGCGCAGCCGACGAACACGCTCGCCGACGAACATCTTTGGTCCGACTCCTGTCCGCAACATCCGCAACTCTCCACCCAGGTGTTTGCATGATTTGGCAACAAGCAAGCTTCAAGCTTCGCAGATGTGCGGCGAAAGTGGCGTCTGACGTCGCGACGACGAAGTCGCTAGATCGTTCTGAGAGAGAGCCATGATACCTCACGAGGTCCGGGTGCATCCGGAGAGCGAGCGGCTGGCGCGCGAGGAGCTGCTCGCCTGGAAGATCGCCCTCGTCGCATCCGATCC
>CAXTGN010000603.1:2594-3376 GCA_964243455.1 uncultured Acidobacteriaceae bacterium | reverse complement strand
CATCCTTGTAAACAGTTCGGCCGCAATCCACGACCTGGGACAGCGACACCTATCGCTCAATCACCTTGGGCACCTTGAAGAAGCGTCCGTCGGTTTGGGGGGCCTCGGCCATGACGAGAGCACGGTCTACTGAAGCCCGGATCTCGTCTCTGCGCAGCGTCTCGCCGCCCTGTGCGGGTGGCAGTCCCAGGGCCTCAGCGACCTGAGCCATTGGCGCAACCGACGCGGTGTCGAGTTCGCTCAGTTGATCGATATAGCCAAGAACAGCCTCGAGGTCCCGCGCCATGCGGGGCAGCTCCTCGGCAGTCAGCTCCAGGTTAGCCAGGTCCGCTACGTGGCGAACCTCGTCGATCGAGACGCGTGTGGTCTCTTTGCTCCCGGTCATGCGGGTCTCCTCGGACGGTTGAAGGGCTTGGCTGAGCCTCGACGTTCCGTTTCCACCTGGTCATGCACGCCGGTGAGTGACGGTCGATGAGCCCGGTCCGGCGTCGTGCCAGCCTGCCCAAAGTGTAACCCTGCCAAAGGTACCCCAGCGACTCGCTGGAGGTCGTGCTGGATGAGGTCGCGCATGCCGAGCAGCGAGCCGAGCCACTCCGGCCCATCCACGCGCAGGTGAAGCGTGCCGTCTTCATCCAGGCTTGCGACCTCACAATGCATCGCCAGTGTCGTGCCACAGACCAGGGGCAGTGCCGCAGCCAGTCGATCCTCCTCTGGCAGTCGGCGCAGGCTGCGCGCAAGCGAACCGCGGATGACCTCACGCATGCGCTGCATCAGTTCCCTCC
>CAXTGN010000603.1:0-2584 GCA_964243455.1 uncultured Acidobacteriaceae bacterium | reverse complement strand
CGGTTCTGCATGCCGGTCGGTTGTCCGTTTCAGGCTACCCGTGGCGGCCAGCAGCGCCTGGCAGCCGTTCCAGACAGCGTCCACGGTGATCCGATCCATGCAGTCTTCCGGGTTTCCATTGAAGTTGAAGCCCAGATGCAGGAAACCGCACCCCTCGCCGGGCGCCTCAATGCCCAGGGCGCAAGGCCCGATCGGTCCCCAACGCCCGTTACGGTTCGGCCCATTGATGGCGGCAACGCGCGCTCCCGCAATGGCCGCGAGGTGCATCACGCCGGTATTCACAGAGACCACCAAACGGCAGCCTAACAGCACCTCCGTAAGGGTGCGAAACCCATCCGGGCTCACAAAGGCCTCCGCTCGCAGACCCGCGGCCCGCAAGCGCGCAACAAACGACTCTATCCGAGGCAGGTCGGAAGGCGCGCCGGTCACTATGAACAGCGTGCGGGACCCTACCAGCCGCTGGGCCAGGGCGATCCAGCGATCTTCCGGCCACTCGCGTAGATGTGCTCGCTGTCCACTAGCCCACGGATGCAGCGCGATCACGTCCGACTCACCCGCAAACGGAAGTGGGGGCGCCCAGGATGCCTCGGATGTCTCGATGGCGGGATCGTGCGCCCTTCCCCACTGGACGGGTAGACCAGCACCGAGCAGCAACGCGCGGAAGTTGGCTGTCTCGTGACGATCGTTGCGGTGTTCCACTGTTTGGTCGTAGCCGCGGCTGCGCCACTGCCCGGCTGTCCGAAAGCCCACGGTTGACCGGGCACCGGAGAGCATGGTGTAGAAGGCGGTAAGGCGCTGCCAACTCGTGAAATCAAGCAGAAGGTTGAAGCGCTGCCGGCGTAGTCGAGGAATCGTTTCCCAGGGACACGTGAGGTCAATCAACAGGCGCTCGTCGGCCCCGGGGATGATTTCTGCTGCAGCCATGTTTTGGCGCATACAGATATGCACGATGTGAGCTTCGGGCAGAGCCGTCCGGAGGTCCTGCAGAGCGCCGGAGAACAACAGAGTGTCGCCCAGAGCGGGAGAACATATCACGCCGATTCTGCCCGGCAACTCCGTCGGCGGAGAGCGGCGCCTGCGGAAACTCGCCAGCAGGTTGAGCGCGGGTGTTCCGGCCCAGGCATCGAGCCAGCGATTTCGTTTGCTGCCGCGCTTCATAACGACAGTATCGCCGAACGGGACTCGTCCCGTTTGGGACGCTAGTAGGCCCCGTCCTGGTTGGCAACCGAGGAGAGCGTGCGGCAGAGGATCTTTACGTCGCCGGTGAGACCCGAGTGGCGGGAGAAATGCCGGTCCAATTGAACGCGTTCCGGATAGCTGAGTTGGCTGCGTCCGGAAACCTGCCATAGCCCAGTTACGCCGGGTTTGACCATGCAGTACTCGGCAAAATACTCACCGTATTTTTCTACCTCGGCGGCGACGATCGGCCGCGGACCGACAAGGCTCATGCTGCCGGTGACCACGTTCCAAAGCTGCGGCAGCTCGTCGAGGCTGGTGCGGCGCAGAAACTCGCCGACCTGCGTTACCCTGGGATCCTGCTTCAATTTGTGCGTCTTGCGCCATTCCGCGCGAGCTTCGGGGTTCGCCGCAAGATAGGCTTCCAGGATCTCTGAAGAATTAACGCACATGGTGCGAAACTTCCACATCGAAAAGAAGCGCCCGTGTCCACGAATGCGACGGTGGGAAAAGAAGATGGGACCGGGTGACGTCCCGCGAATGGCGAGAGCGATCGCGGCGATCAGAAGCAGAAGCGCCGGCAGACACAGGACCACGAGCAAGAGGTCCAAAGCACGTTTGTAGACACGGTACCGAAACAGCCCTTCAGGACCAACCTGCACAGAACCCGCGCCGCGAGGACGAAATCCGGTGACGGCGGAATCATTGGCGAGGAAAACCCGTTGCGGTACCGCTTCAGCTTCGTTTGAATCCCATTGCTCAACCATGCCGGAACGAAGATCTCCTCGTCTTCCGCAAGCGCGCGGCGGGAAGACGGATGTTCAGGGCGGAGCCGGCAGAACAAGGCTCACTACCGTTGCTCTGGGAGCACCCTTCCCCTTCTTCGTCCAGGGGTGGAGTCCAGTAGTCAGGGTCGCTCGGAAAGTGCAGCAAACTGATTGGTCTGCGACTAGTCTACCGGTCTTTGAGAAAACACGTCCGATTTCGTGGGCCCGTAGTCTCTAGAGCTTCAACAGTGACCTTGCAGCTGTCATCAGCGCCTCCTAAGCCATTCATCGGCAGATGAAGAGCAAACTTGAGCGCCGTTATGGGAAGTTCGATGCAAAGTACGGAACTTAGGCTGCGTGACGCCACGCCGGCCACAGCACCCCCACTGGCCGGCTGGTGGCCGGAGGTCAGATGTTCTCAGCGAGCCATGCTTCCACTTCTACCAGGTGATCCACCGGAAGGTATTCACCTGGGCAGGAGGTTCGCTCTGTGCCGCTGAGCAGGAAGGCCTGGCGGAGGCCGGCGGCGTTTGCGGCCGTAACATCAGTACACCGGTCCCCCACCATGATGGACCGGGTGAGGTCGAGCCCGAGGTCGCGAGCGCCACGAAGCAGCATGCCGGGACCCGGCTTGCGGTCTT
>CAXTGN010000602.1:0-3378 GCA_964243455.1 uncultured Acidobacteriaceae bacterium | reverse complement strand
GAGCGCGGCCCTGAAAAGGCCGGCGTCGGCGGTTCGATCCCGTCTCTGGCCACCACTTCTCTTCCAAGGATCAGAATTCCCCGCCCCGGCACGCCCCAGCGTGGCGCTTACGCGGTGACGACGCTATATTCTGTCGCGTTGTCGACACCCACGCCGAGGTCAGGTGAGGAGTGTGCCTCGTGCTCGCTCACCGGCTCGAAGGTGAAGCGTTCCGGACACCGCCACCACCCCTGGCCCGTTACCCGCAGCGATCGCGTTGTGACAAGTTCACGCACGGCGTCCGCCAACGGCGTCGGTACCGGATGACCACTGCGGATGTCGAAGACACCCGGCTCATAGACGCCGTCGTCACACGTCACAAGGCTGCACCAGTCCCATGATCCCAGAAGCGACCAGACGGTAACGGCCGCCACATCCACCCCCTGCCGTCGCGCCTGCTGAGCCTCCGCCCATACCTCAGCGAGCCAGCGGACCGGGTCTCCCTCCCAGCCTCCCCCAAGGTGGCATTCAGTGATCGCTACGGGGATGTTGTACCGCTCCCATGCCTCGGTCAAAATCGCGCCTACCCCGGCGATGCCGTCCTTGCGCACACGCACGGCCTCTATATCCACCAACGGCTCTTCGCCCGTATCCCCACCAGCCATCCAGTCCGGGTACTTCCAGATTTGGTCGTCGAGAAAGCGGTCGCTGGTTAGGTAGTAGTTCAGGCCGATAACGTCCGGAGGACACGGATTGTCCACAAACCAGAAGATCTCTTCCTCCGGGATGCCGTTCGCGCTCAGAAACGCGAACATCGGATGATCACGATCCACGCGGCCACACAGCAGATCGACGCCGGTCCAGCGGCGTGCCCCGCGCTCATCGCACATATCACGCAACGGTTCTGTGGACCAGGTTTTTCCGGCGTCCTCCGTTGTGATGAATTGCGCATCCGGCCGCACGGCGCGGATGGCTCGCATGCTGAGCACGGAAGCCTTGATCTGATTCACCAGCGCACGCGCGTACCCGGCAAAGCTGCGGTGGTGCGGATACCAGTGGCCGTACAGGGCACTGAAACGCGCCGTCGTCTGCGGCTCGTTTACCGGCGTAAATCGGCGCAGGTGCGGGTAGCGCTCAATGAGGCGCCGGGCGTAGCTGGCCAGTTTCTCCGGAAAATAAGGATCAAGCAGATCGGTCTCCGCCGGCCCGCTGCCGTGGTGCACCAACCCCGCAATGGGCTCAATAGCCAACCGCTGCATCTCCGCCAGCGGCTCCGCGAAGACCTCCAGCGTGCCGGCTTTGCAGAACCGCTCCCAGTGCAGTCCATACCGAAGCGTCTTGAAGCCGAGCGCCGCAATGTGCTCGAAGTCTTCACGGCGGTCCAGATGACCGCAACGCTCCATTTGATCCATCCACTCGTCGCCGACGCGGTTGACCGTGCACTCCAGGCCACCCCAGAGATCGATCCCTTTTCCACTCACCACCAGGCTTCCCCCACAAAGCAAAGAATGTCCACGCGCATCCTGCGTGGAGCACACGGCTTAGCTGTCAGCCAACCTCCGTTGTGATGAGCAAACGCACGAGTCCGGCTGCCTCGCTCAGGGAAGACTGGCAGGGCTATTTGCAAAGGCGAGCAGAAAGACGAGCGGCGCATTCCAGTTGATGGCGATCTCGTTCATGGAATAGGCAGCCGTATCGTCGACCCACATGCGCATCGGCGGCGCTTTCGGCAGCGCATCGGCGACCTTGTCTCCACCCCGCCGGTTGGGGCCGCCGGAGAGCAGACCGGGCCACGGATCGACAAGGTTGTCCGCCGCGCTCGGCCGGTGGTGCGGGTGCATGAAAGGCCGGGTACCCACCTGCGTCACCCAGGACACCCCAAAACAGTTCCGGCCCAGAAGGTAATGCAGGTTGGCCAGCGAGGCCGCTACAGCCTCGTTGCTACCGTCCAGCCGGTGCGCGATCGCGAGCAAAAGCGACTGATTGCCAGCCACCCCATTCGATCCCCACACATAGTCCTCACTGACCAGGGTGTTCGCATAGCCGTTGCTCCGGCTGCGCTCGGTCAGCTTCGTCGCTGTCTCGCGGGTCTTCTGTCGAATGGCAGCCACGACGCGCGCATCGCCCTTTCGCTCGCCGGCGCCCTGAGCGAGAACATACGTCCAGCAGGCCATGGAGGCGACGCCGCCCCAGGAAGGTGCCTCGATTTGCAGATCCTTCAGGTCGCTGGGCAGCCCGGCAAGAAAGGCGTGCTCGTACCCTGGCTCGCCCGTGGTACGCCACAGCTCCGCCGAGGCCCACAGGAGCTCGTCGCTGACGTGCGGATCGCCGTACTCTCCCGTGCCCACGCCTGAGGGGTTCTTGAAGACTACGCCCGGGTTTGCGGCGGCCCAGCTCCAGGCTTTGCGCGCCGAGGCCAGGAACTGGGCGGCAAGGGTCTTGTCAAAGGGGCCGTAACAGCGGGCGGCGATGGCCATTACGGCAGCCAGGTCCGCCGTTGCGGCCGTGCTCTTGTACGGCGCCGCGCCTGTTCCGATCACGTTGCTGAGAAGGTGGTCGTCCTGCGGGAGGATGAACCCGCAGAACTGGTTGCTGGTCTGCTTATGGAACACACCCCCGTCAGGCTCCTGCAACTGCAGCATCCAGTTCAGGTTCCAGAGGATTTCCTCAAGATAGTCGGGCAGATTTCCATGCTGTTTTGGTATATCCATTCGCAGGTTCCGCAGAGCCTCCGGATAGAACTCCCAGGCCCACAGGAGCGTGCCGCAGGTGATGCCCGAGTTGACGACATAGCGCCCATAGTCCCCGGCATCATGCCAGCCGCCATGATTGGGCAGCTCGCCGTGCCTGCCCGCGCTGGAGCCATACGCTCCGTCCCTGTGGCAGGCTGGATGCTGATACCCATTGCCCAGATCGACCGCGCATCCGCAGCGCTGGCCGGTGTAGCCGCGCATCGTCGTGCGCAGGGCCTCCGCATACACGTGGTCATTTACGGCAAAGACGCCGGTACCCTGCCCGCCAAACTCGAGGCGGTAGGTGCCCCCTTGGTGCAGGGCGGAGAAGTCGGCCTGCTGCACGCGATCCCCTGAGGCAGCGTCGGTCGACGCGGAACTCAGCGGGCCTTCGAAGACGACCTTGTTGTCGGAGGCGTTCCGGATGCGGAAGTTGTTCTGGTCGGGTGCGGCGCCGCGCACGGTCGCGACCTTTCGGTCGTTGGGACGATAGCCAACCTGGTTGAAGAAGGCGTCCGGACCGATCGTTGTCTTAAAGGCCTGTGCTTCGGCAGCCCCGCTCAGCAGTTTGGAAGGGCCAAGCTGGGAGCCTGCTGCCAGGCTCAGAGTTTTCAAGACGCTCCGTCGAAGCATGGGCCATCATACGACTTAAGCGCTTCAAGCCGTT
>CAXTGN010000601.1:0-3380 GCA_964243455.1 uncultured Acidobacteriaceae bacterium | reverse complement strand
ATAACCTGGCACTCGCCTACGAGCGCCTGGGTGAAACGCGCAAGGCCCTGCGGCACTGGACAGCGTATAGCCGGCTGGATGCGAGCGGTCCCTGGCACAGCCATGCGAGAATGCAGGCCCGGCGCATTCTCTCGACGGAGCGCCTGACGATCGTCTCGCGCCACGGTCGGACGATGCGCATCGCTTGATAGCTGAGGCAGCACCTCTCTTCCACGCGGTACACTCCTGAGCATCCCTGTCGCACGCTGAGGAGATTGCCCCCTGATGGCCGCATCCACTGCCTTTCGCCCCTTTGTGCCCGCACATGAGAGCCGGAGGGAGCTCTCCCTTCGGGCGCTGCTGCTGGGCAGCATCTTCGGCGTCATCTTTGGCGCGGTCACGGTGTACGTCGGTCTGCGCGCCGGCCTGACGGTTGCGGCGAGCATTCCCATCTCGGTTTTGTCGATTTCCATTCTGCGCGCGTTTGGCCGGGCGTCGATCCTGGAGAACAACATCGTTCAGACGACCGGCAACGCAGGGCAATCCATTGCCTCGGGCGTCATCTTCACCCTGCCAGCGCTGATCTTCCTCGGGTTCGACCTCCAGAGCTTCCGCATCTTCATCCTGGCGCTCTTTGGTGGCTGGCTGGGTGTGCTGTTCATGATCCCGCTGCGGCGGCAGCTGATCGTGGAAGAGCATGGGACGCTGACCTATCCCGAAGGCACTGCCTGCGCCGATGTGCTGCAGGCCGGTGAGCGCGGTGGGTCGTTTGCGAGCCGGGTGTTTCTCGGGCTGGGGCTGGGTGGACTGTACACGCTGCTGCAGAACGACAACCTTCTCGGGCTCTTCCCACCGACGCCGAACTACCAGCCCAATTTCGACCCGAATGGACAGCAAATCCTGCGCGGGGCGGCTATCCGTGCGGATGTAACGCCGGAGTACCTGGGCGTCGGCTACATCATCGGCATTCGTGTAGCGGCCATCATGCTGGCGGGTGGCGTGTTCTCGTGGCTGGTGCTGATGCCGGCGATTGTGTTCTTCGGCAAGCATCTGTCGGGGCCGCTGTACCCGGGCACCGTGGCCATTCGCGACATGAGCCCCAGCGACCTGTGGAAGACGTATGTGCGGCCGATGGGCGCGGGTGCTGTCGCCGCCAGTGGACTCATCACGCTGCTACGGACGGCGCCGACCATCCTGAGTGCGTTGACAGCTGGCCTTTCTGAAATGGGAAAGAACCGCAGGCAAAGGGTAGAGCGCTTGCCGAAGTTGAAGTCCCCCGATGAGCGCAGCCCGGCGTACGAGGCGGAGTCCCTCCGGGAACTCGAGTTGCAGATGGAGAATGTTCCCTACCAACCCAGAAAACTGCGGACGGAGCATGATCTGCCCATGAGCGTCGTTGCGGGTGGCAGCCTGCTGCTGGTTGTGCTGATGTTTCTGTTCCTGCAGTTCAAGCCGGTGCCGGGAGCGCAGGTAGGCGTGCTGGCCAACATTGCGGCGGCGTTGCTGGTGGTGGTGTTCGGGTTCCTGTTCGTGACGGTCAGCGCGCGCATTGTGGGCATCGTGGGCTCAAGCGCGAGCCCTGTGAGCGGCATGACCATTGCGGCGCTGGTGGCGACGGCGGCGATCTTTCTGGTGAAGGGGTGGACGGCGCCAGCGTTTGGGGCGCTGGCGATCACCATTGGTGGCATGGTGTGCATCGCGGCGTCCAACGCCGGCGACACGTCGCAGGACCTCAAGACGGGCTTCCTGATCGGAGCGACGCCGTGGAAGCAGCAGGTGGCGGTGATGGTGGGCGTGATCGTGAGCGTGTTTGCCATCGGGCCGACGCTGAGCGCGATGAACAGCGGCTTTGAGAGCTTCCAGCGGTTGCAGGTGCCGCGGGCTGTCGTGCTGAGTGCCTTGCCGGATGGCGTACAGAACCAGGGGCAGTTCACGCGAGACAACCTGGTGATCACGCCGCATTCGCTGGCCAAGGCGGAGAGCGGGGCGCAGCGCGAGACAGTGGGTGATGCGAAACGGTTTGTGCTGCTGAATGCGATCGGCTCGTCGGTGTTGGAGGACGGGAAGTATCTCTACAATCCCGCGACGGGGAAGATCGAGATCCAGTGGGTGCAAGGCATTGGCAGTGAGCAGGCCGCGGCGCCGCAGGGGCGGCTGATGGCGACCGTGATCAACGGCATCCTGAGCCGGAAGCTGCCGTGGAGCCTGGTGCTGCTGGGTGTGGCGCTCGTGATCGGCATTGAGTTGCTGGGCGTACGGTCGCTGACGTTTGCCGTGGGGGCATACCTGTCGATTGGGACGACGCTGGCGATCTTCTGCGGCGGGGTGGTGCGGTGGATGGTCGACCGTGCGGCGCTGAAGGCGGGGATGCTGGCGGAGACGGAGGGGGAGATCTCGTCGGGCAGCCTGTATGCTTCGGGCCTGATCGCTGCGGGCGGGATCATGGGTCTGGTGGGCGTGGCTACGAAGATCTATGAGGATGTGTCCCAGCACAATGTCCCGCACTTTTCTACGGGCAATCCGCTGTACAAGGACTGGGTGTCGGTGGTGATGTTTGGGTTGTTGGCGTTCAGCCTGTACTACTTCGCCCGGAGACCGGTGGCGAGCGAGGTGGTGGAGGTCGCGGACGAGTAGGGGGTATCTCCCCTCCCCTACTTTTGTGCAAAGTACGTTCAATTAAGAAGTTAGCCGGGTACTTCGGGTCTTATGCGCGTGAGTTTCTACGCATCCAGGTGGGGATGTTTCTAGCGTACCGCATCAGGGTGTAATTGCACGCAATCTGCCGCCATGGGCTGGAGAGCTTACGTCGAAGACCAGCCTTGTTGCCGCATTGGGCAAAATACAGGGGTCTCTCCACTGCGCAGACGGTAAATCTGTCTGCTCCGGTCGAGATGACGCTTTATGCGATGGATGAAACTTGGTGAGAACGGGTTAGGGTTCGCGGAGAGGCGCTACTGGGGCAGAGGTGGGTGAGGTGGGCTGCACGGTCGTGGTCGCAGCCATGGATGTGCCGGCCATCGGCAGCTCAGGTTGCCACGTGGCGGGCGTGGCGAGTTGGGCATCCTGGCCTGGATGCCAGCGGCCGCGGGTCTCGTAGAGGAGCCAATCGGCGAGCAGGAGCTCCGGCTGTAAGACCGCGATCGCGGCGACGTAGCGTTTCGTTTTGACGAAGGTTTCGGCGGCACCGCGCAGGGGACGGCTGCGGCGCAGGGTGCCGGGGATTTGTGGGACCTCGTAGACGTGCAAGTGGAGCTCGGGGTGCGTATGGCCATAGTCGTCGACCTCGCGGGCGAGGTTCTTGGGCGTGGTCATGTCGAAGTCGCCCGGCACATTGCGATGGATGACCCTGGGCGGCAGAGCAATGCGTAGCAGATCGGCGACGAAGTCGGCGCAGTTATGGC
>CAXTGN010000600.1:0-3397 GCA_964243455.1 uncultured Acidobacteriaceae bacterium | reverse complement strand
CATATAAAGCACGTCGCAGCCCATCGCGGCGATCTCCGGCACTCTTGGAATCACATCGCGCAGCGTTCCGTGCACTGCTTCGGACGCACCCATCGAGCGAGGAAACAGCTCGTACCAGGCGGAAAAACGCGCTCGCTCGCGGTCTACCCATACGGGCACCTCGGTGGCGTACCGGGTCGCATAGCTAAGGTCCGGGTAGCGGGCCACCAACTCGACCAACTCCGGTTTCAGCGGATCGTCGTAGCGGTCGAGGCCCTTTGCTGCGAGCGCTCGCAGTTCGGCTGGGGCCGCATCGGCTCCTTTGGCCCGGCTCTGGGCTTCATCGATCAGGCGGGCACCGATTTCCAATTGCAGCGGAATGTCCTGCGGTTCGACTTGCTGCGTAGGCTGCTCCGGGTCGGGCTGGGCTGCCAGGCGCTTTCCCAAGTCGCTGATCCACGTGTCGAAGTGGTCTACCCAGCCCTCAACAGTGAACTGCCAGGTCCCGAGCCTGTCCACGGGGAACCGCGCCGTCCAGAGGTCATTGGGGAGGGCGGAAAAGGGAACGCTGCGGAACTGCTTCTGCGCGCCGTGCCGGTACAGGAGCCGTGCCGCGACGTGGTCGTGCCCGTCAGAAAAGATGGCCGCTGTGACGGTGACCTGGTCGCCGATGACCCGTTTGGCAGGGTAACGGCCTCCATTCACCTCCGGCTGCACCTCTTCGATGACGACTCGCTTGCGTCCTTCACTCGGTTTCATGCCGATGAATCCTTTCCTGATGAACTTTGGTGGCCGAGAGAGACACTGCGGAACGTCCGGGCAGACCCGGCATCTGAATCTCTAACAAGCTCGTGAAACTGCGTAGCCGATGCACAAGAGAGGGTGATGCTCTCCGCGTTGGGCTGGTTGTCGGATTCGCGGAGGAACATGCGTCGCAAGGAGGCGCACAGATTGCCTGAAGGTTCAGATCCCTCCAACGGGGTGCCTCTCCATGGGGCCCGCATCGAAGACTACGCATTGATCGGCGATCTGGAATCGGCAGCTCTGGTGAGCCGCGACGGATCGATCGACTGGCTTTGCTGGCCTACGTTTTCTTCGCCGGCATGTTTCGCCGGCCTGCTCGGCACGGCGGGCAATGGCTACTGGCGCATCAAGCCAAATGGCGACGTCCGTACGTGCAGGCGGGAGTACAGAGCGGGCACGCTGATCCTGGAAACCCGTTTTGAGAGCGAAGGGGGCGAAGTGCTGCTCACCGATTTCATGCCCATTCGTGGCAAACACTCTGACATCATCCGAGCCGTCCGTGGACTGCGCGGAAAGGTCGATTTGCGCATGGAGCTTGTTCTGCGCTTCGACTATGGCCTGACGATTCCCTGGGTTACTCGAAATGACCACGAATTGCGAGCCGTTGCGGGACCCAACCTGGTGGTGCTCCGCTCCCAGTGCGCGATAGGCGAACCGGCCCCCCTGCACGGTGAGGGACTCACGACGGTAGCCGAGTTCACGCTGGAACCCGGCCAGGAGGTCTGTTTCGTTCTTACCTACGGCGCGTCGAACGAGGATGTGCCGGAACCTGTCGACATAGTTGCCGCCGTGCGCGATACAGAGGTCTTTTGGAAGGACTGGTCGGCAAAGTCCGCGTACAAAGGACCCTACGGAGAAGCTGTTCTGCGCAGCCTGCTTACGTTGAAGAGCCTGAGCTACCGGCCTACGGGTGGGATGGTAGCGGCCCCCACAGCCGGGCTCCCAGAGTCTCTGGGCGGGGAGCGCAACTGGGACTACCGTTATTGCTGGCTTCGGGACGCGGCGTTCACCCTGCTCATTCTTATCGTGGCCGGCTACACCGAAGAGGCCGTCAGCTGGCGTTTATGGCTGCTCCGCGCCATCGCCGGAGCGCCGGACCAGTTACAGACGATGTACGGCATCGACGGCGAGCGCCGCCTTGTGGAGTGGACCGTGGACTGGCTGCCGGGGTACGAGCACTCCAGGCCCGTGCGGATTGGCAATGCCGCCTCCGAACAGTTCCAGCTCGATGTCTTCGGCGAGGTTGCCGCGGCCCTGGGACGTACGCCGGATGCCGAGGACGATTTGCGGGCGCCCTCCACGGAGCTGCAACTCGCCATCACGAATCACCTGTGCAGGATTTGGGACCAGCCGGACGAGGGCATCTGGGAGACCCGCGACGAACGCCAGCACTTCGTGCACAGCAAAGCGATGGCCTGGGTTGCTCTGGACCGTGCCATCAAGCACCACGATCAATACGACGATAGGGCCGACGTCGAGCGCTGGAGAAAGAACCGGGACATGCTTCACGCGGAGATTTGTGACAAGGGCTTCAACAAAGAGCTGAACTCCTTCGTCCAGAGTTATGGCTCGGATGCCCTCGATGCGTCCTGCCTGCGCATGGTGCTCGCGGGCTTTCTGCCGCCGGACGACCCGCGCATGATTGGCACAGTGGATGCGATCGGGAAGCACCTGATGGAAGATGGACTGGTGCGCCGCTATGACACCACCAAGAGCAAGGATGGTTTGGAAGGGGAGGAGGGAACTTTTCTTGCTTGCAGCTTCTGGATGGTGATTTGTCTGCACCTGATTGGCAGGACAGAGGAGGCACGGGACCTGTTCGAACGCCTGCTGGCGTTGCGCAACGATGTCGGCCTATTGAGTGAGGAGTACGACGCGAAATCCCAGAGACTGGTGGGCAACTTCCCCCAGGCGCTTTCCCATCTCGGACTCGTTCACGCCGCATTTACTCTTTCTGATCAATGGAAACCTGAGCCCTTCAATCCCTCGTAGGCTTCCGGGCAATACAACCCCAGGCTTCGGGTTCAGGCTCTATCACCGGAGATGTGGGCAACCTGAGGCGGGCGCGCACTCGCGCCTTGCCTTGCGCCCTTGACCCCTCCCTATCGTCAAACAGGAGCGATCACGATGGCGCGTATTCCAGGCTCAACCTACCGGTTGCAGCTGCATGAAGAGTTTGGCTTCGATATGGCGGCCGAGATTGCGCCCTATCTGAAGAAGCTGGGCATCACGCACGTGTACAGCTCTCCCTATCTGCAGGCGGCTCCGCATAGCCGCCACGGCTATGATGTCGTCGATCATCGCAGGGTGAACGAAGAGCTTGGGGGTGCGCCGGCACACGAGCGTTTCTGTAAGGTGCTTGGTGAGGTCGGTCTGGGTCAGGTGCTCGACATTGTGCCCAACCACATGAGCCTCGGCAGGCAAAATCGTTATTGGTGGGACGTTCTCGAGAACGGTACGAACAGCCGGTATGCCGGCTTTTTTGACATCGACTGGCAGCCCAATGAGGAGCGGTTGCGTGACAAGGTCCTGGTTCCCATCCTGGGCGACCAGTACGGCCGTGTGCTGCGCTCCGGCGGCGTCAAGATCAAACGCCAGGGCTCGACGTTCACCG
>CAXTGN010000599.1:1791-3399 GCA_964243455.1 uncultured Acidobacteriaceae bacterium | reverse complement strand
TCGATCTTGGGAGCTTGTGAGATGTTGGACACTCTGGGTGCGACGCTGCAAGGTGATGCCGCGCGGACCATGCAGGAAGCGACGGTCACGATCTACGAGTCATGCAGCTTCCAAGACATCACCGGGCAGCGCATTACGAAAGTGGTCTCCACGCTGAAGACGATCGAGGCGACGATCGCGCGCATCGTCGACAGGTTCGGCCAGTCGCCAGCCGAGCGGCGGGATGTCGCTCTGGTTTCCGAGCCAGAAACCCTCCTCAACGGCCCGCAGCTTCCTGCGAGCGCGATGGATCAATCGGACATCGACAGACTGCTGGCGAGCTTTGACTAGGCGGTGATGCGAAACTATTCCTCCGGTCCGATCGCGATCAAGGGCGTTATGATCTGCTGCCTGCTCGTGCAGTGCAGCTTCGCGTATTCGAAGGAGCTGCAAGTTCAGCCTTCGGGACAGAACGCGGTCGTCGGTTCAACATTGGTGCTGCCGAGACCGTCCAGCTATTTTCCGAAATCAAGCCGCGGCGGCTTGAGAAGTCATGTTGGCCATCCGCCTTCAAGCAAAATGATCAGAGGCGCACGAAGTGGCGAGCGGTCGGCTTCCTATGGCGCCGATCGCCAGGTCGGTCTCGAGACGGCCTCACCGCTCAGGAAAGGTGAAACAGTACTTCCCGGTCTACCGGATGCTCTGGTCGCCGTGGTGGAAGGTGCTCCGCCAGATGTCACCAAACTATCGGTGCCACCTAAAGCTCCGGTGCCGATACAGCCCCCGGGTCCTCGGGTCGGGCTAGTTCAGACAGCATCGACTAGACCAGTGTCCCTGACCGCGGCTGTGGTCGACCTCACGGATCCCACGAGACGCGGGTTGTTCTTGCCGTTCGAACCAGGTGTCGGTGCTGCGGCCCTCGAACGTGATGACGATCTTCTGGTGATATTCGATGCGGCACGTCCGTTTGACCTGTCGGCCGTACAAGATGACCTGCTCGGTGCGCGATCCTCGATCCAGCTCCTTCCGGAGGCGACCATCCTGCGGCTGCCGGGACGCCGTGCGGACCAAGTCGAACTGCATCGGTTGCCGAACGGGTGGCTGATCGAGCCTAGTGGGTCGAGCACTCCTGCCAGGGCCGTTGCGTTTCACAGGCGTGGTCCCGATGTCAGCTTTCCGATGGACGCTCCCGGCCGAGCCGTCATCGTTCCCGATCCGCAAACCGGCGGCAATCTCCTCGTGGGCACGACCCGCAGTGACCATGATGCCGTGGCTGCGACACGGCGCGGCAGCGTCGCCACGGTAGAGAAGACGGTACTCGGCATCGTGATCACGCCGCTCTCCGACCGACTTGAGCTGCGACCGATGGCGGACGCGTTCCTGCTGTCCGGAGTGCCGCCTGAGGCTTCGATCCCCGACGAGGTTTTATCCGGTCAGGACGGGAAGCGGGGTTCTCGTGTGATGTCGCTGAGCGACGCTCCCTCGGTCATACTCTACCGACGCCTCAAGCAGGCGGAAGCAGCCGCTGCGGCGGCTCCTGCGGCGTCCCGATTCCTGCCGAGACTTGCAGCTGCGCAAGACGCACTCGCATTGGGAGACGGTCAACAGGCGACTACGATCCTACACGTG
>CAXTGN010000599.1:0-1781 GCA_964243455.1 uncultured Acidobacteriaceae bacterium | reverse complement strand
CGGCGGCCGATGACGCGCGCGAGGCCACGGCACTGCGGCCGCAGCTCATGCTCGCTGCAGCGGCGCTTGTCGATCACCATGCGGATGGTGTCGACCTTCTCGATGATCCCCAGCTTGCTTCAGCTGGCGAGGTTGGACTCTGGCGTGCGGTCAAGCTGGCCGAGCGAGATCCTTCATCGCCGGAGGCAGCACGACGGTTTGCGGCCAACCTGCCTCTGCTCCAATCATACCCACTCTCACTGAGAAACATCTTGCTGCCACTCGCAGGTGAGGCGCTGGTGCGCGGCGGCACAGAAGCGCAGGCACAGCTGGAGTCCCGCCTGCGGCCTGCGACGGCGCTCGTCTTCGCGCACGCGCTCCTAACCGCGCGGCAGGGTCGGAAGTCCGCCGCACTGACAGAGCTCGATCGTCTGGCCTTCGATCGAGATCTTCGCGTAGCCGATAAGGCCGTGGAGGAAGCGATTTCTGTTCGTGAAGCCATGCCGGCCGCTAAGCCGAAAGAGCTGGCTGATCTGCTAGAAGCTCATCTGCTTGATGCTCGTATCGCAGGGCACGAGGCTGCGAGCCAGTTGCATCTTGCCGCTCTGCGCAGTCAAGCTGGACAGTGGGAGGAGGCTTTGAAGTTGCTCAGGGAGGTCGCCCTCCAGCATCCCGAGCAACAGACGGCGGTCCGTGAGCGGGTCGCAGACGTCCTCAAGAAGCTGGCTTCCGCGCCGTCTCAAGCCGGAGGTGAAGGAGCGCTTGATCAGGCAGCCATCATCGAGGCGAACACCGACATGCTGCCGGATGGTGCGGTGGGCAGTCAGATCTCGCTCTACCTGGCGAACCGGTTGAAGGCACTCGACCTACCGGAACGCGCAGCACCGATCATTCAAAGGATGATGCGGGCTACCGGTCCTGGTTCCGACAAGGCGCAGCTCGGATCTCAGCTGGCCGCACTCGACCTGCAACAGGACGATTTCGCCGGAGCCCAATCGGCGCTGAGAGAGTCCGATTGGGGAGGTTTGTCTCGCGAGGCGACTGAGACGCGCCTCATCCTGTCGGCGCGGGCGTCCGCCGGCGCCGGCCAGCTCGACCAGGCGTTCGCCGTGATTGCACCGTTGCAAAGCCCTGCAGCCCTTGATCTGCGAGCAACTCTGCTCGCGGATCGAGGAGACTGGATCGGGACAACCGACACATTGCTGCTTCGCGTCGGCCATGATCTGCCGTCCACGGGAAAGGTGGACGCGACAACTCAGGATCTGCTGCTCAGACTGGCGTCCGCTGCGTCGCGCACGGCGGACCGCGTTCGGATCGAGCGAGCGAGAACGATGGGTGAAGGACGCTTTGATGATCCCGGCAAGCAGTCGCTGTTCCACCTCCTGACTTCTGATCCGGTTGCGGATGATGTGCACCCGGTTGGCCTGTCCTCCAAGATGGCGGTTCTCGAGCATGTGCCTGCCGGACCCGATACGATGTCGAAGTGACATCACCCTGGACGGACGCGCCGTCCAAGAAAACCCTTGCAACGCTTGCCCCTAGGACCTAATTGACCCCCCCTTGGCCCAAGGGGGCGATCCCGCCCAACAGGCCGTCTACTGGTTCGGGGGTACGTGATGAACGCACTTGCTCAACTGGGGATGGTCTCGGATATTCCGAGCAATAACCAGACATCCATCGTATCTTCTTCCGAAGATGCAGATTGCAAGGATTATTTCGTCGAGAAGGATGGGATGAAGTTTGCCGGACTGCATCTTCTCGTCGACCTGTGGGGTGCCCAGAATCTCTCCGATCCGGCCCTG
>CAXTGN010000598.1:0-3406 GCA_964243455.1 uncultured Acidobacteriaceae bacterium | reverse complement strand
CCAAAGAGACCCCCAACGACAGACAGCAAGCACCACTAGCGTTGACTAGGACGGTACTACGACACTGGTCCAAACCGCCCATGCGTGTTATCGTGGGAGCTGCACCGAGCCAACCACTGCCCTTCTATACTCGACGTCTCTAACCCCTTGGGGCAGGAAGGCATGCAGCGATGCTGCCAGACAGCATTGGGACATGCAACTATCACCCCTCTCCGTCCATCAGCTCCCTGCCAGCACCCCGGGAGTCAGAGCCAACGAGATCATGGCCTTGCCGCGAACAGTGATGCACTGGGAGCTCTTGTCCGACTCGTGTTGAATCCCAAGACTGCTTCGGACGATCCTGACCGGCATTTTTGATAAGCTCCTACCTCGGGATGAGAGGTCGCCCGCTCGATGCAGCGACCAGCAACGATAGCCACTCCCTCTCCGACAAGGTGTGGGAGCCAGGCGAGATGGCAAAGTGACCCTTATCCCTCGATACGCGACTTGCTGAAGCATATCTTATGATCATGTCCCCATCCGAGTCACATTGATTTTCGTTCTGTACACTTTTCTGGATATTATTGTGACACTCAATCCGGTGGTGATTGAGCAGGCCCTTAGGATGGCGTCATATTTGAGGAAATTAGGCATGGGTAGGAACAAAGATACTCTGGTTGCTGCCGACTCCGGATCGGACACCAACAATTCCACCGAGAAGAACATCGACGTGGAAGCGAAAGCCTCTGGCAACGATGCGCAAACCGAAGCCGAAGCCAACAGGGCTCTGAAGGAACTGCAGAGAAAGCATCGATGGGATCCCAATCTTCCGAGCGATACACGAGAGGATATCGACGCGGCCAGGCATGCGGGTGATATTCAAAGCGAGCTGAATCTCGTGGATGCCTTGACGGAGAACTCTCCATATCCTGAAGTCCGTGCTGCGGTTCGAAATGTAAGTCCCGACCAGACACGGACCGTCCATGTCTGCCGCTAATGTGGTTGACATAGTACGATGAAGATGTTCCGGCCAATACGATCAGAGCGTGGGTGATCGGAATGTTTCTGACGACCCTTGGGTCGGCGTTGAACATGTTGTTTTCCATGCGTGCTCCATCGCTCGTCATCTCTTCGCTGGTGGCTCAATTGGTCGCATACCCAATTGGATATGGCTGGTCGAAAGTCATGCCGAATCGCAAATTTGGGTCGGGCAGATTTGCATTCAACCTCAACCCGGGTCCTTTCAACATGAAAGAGCACACCGTGATTGTCGTCATGGCCAATGCGACCTTTGGGGGAGGAGCCGCGTACTCAACCGACACCATTCTGGCGCAGCGAGCGTTCTACGGCCAAAACTACGGATGGGGATGGGAGTTACTGTTCACTTTGACCACTCAGATGATTGGTTACGGCATCGCAGGCTTGCTCAGGAAGTTCCTTGTGTGGCCAGGTATGATCACTTCATGCCCCCTTCGAGTTCCGAGCTGATGAGAAGGACAGCTGCCATGATTTGGCCATTTGATCTTGTGAACACCTCGTTGTTTTACGCTCTGCATGACCACTCGAAGACCGACCCGTCAAAGACACATGGGTGGGCAATTTCGCGATATCGCTACTTCTTCTACGTTTTCCTGGGATCCTTCATCTGGTACTGGTTTCCTGGTTACATTTTCCAAGCCCTCAGCGTTTTCGCTTTTGCAACTTTTATCCGGCCGAACAACGTCGTGATCAATCAGCTGTTTGGCGGCTGGACGGGCCTGTCGCTGATCCCGATTACATTCGACTGGACCCAGGTCACAGGCTATATCTTCAGTCCGCTTGTTGCACCATGGTTCGCAATCGCAAATACTCTCATCGGTATGGTGATATTTTTCTGGATCACCACCTTGGGACTCCACTATACTAATCATTGGTATGGGGAATATCTTCCTATCAGTGACTCGAACTCCTACGATAATACGGGTCTACCTTACAACGTCAGTCGTATACTGACTCCGGAGTATACATTGGACCTGGCAGCATACCAGTCATATTCGCCACTTTTCCTGTCCACCACATTCGGCTTAACCTATGGTCTTTCCTTCGCGAGCATCGCCGCTGTCATCGTTCATACTGCTTTGTTTCACTCTCGTGAAATCTATGCAAGAATCAAGTCTGCAAAGGCTGATGAAGAAGACATCCACACCCGCATGATGCGCAAGTATCCGGAAGCGCCAGGGTGGTGGTACATGGTCATTTTGATAGTCATGATTGGCATGTCGCTCGCCACGGCGTTGGCATATCAAACGCACCTGTCATGGTGGGCATTTTTCGTTGCCCTGATCATATCGTTCGTCTGGGCTGTTCCCATTGGCATGATTCAAGCAATCACAAACATTCAGCTGGGTCTCAATGTTTTCACCGGTGAGCCATTTCGAGACCTCTCCGGCCAACCTAATGCTGACATGCCTACTAGAATTTTTAATCGGTTACATGCAACCCGGACGCCCGCTCGCCATGATGATGTTCAAGACTTATGGATACATCACCATGACTCAAGCTCTTGCCTTTATACAGGACCTCAAGCTTGGTCACTATATGAAGGTCCCACCCCGCACCATGTTCGCGGCCCAAACTGTCGCCACAATCTGGTCTTGCTTTGTCCAAATCGGTGTCCTACAATGGGCCCTGGGCACAATCAAGGAAGTTTGCACGCAAACCCAAGTCAACCACTACAGCTGTCCTAACGGTCGTGTCTTCTTCAACGCAAGTGTCATCTGGGGTCTCATCGGCCCTCAGCGCATCTTCTCGCCAGGAAACATCTATTCGGGTCTTCTATGGTTCTGGCTCGTTGGAGCTGCTCTCCCAATCGTCATCTATCTTGGCGCTCGCATGTTCCCGAAAACCAGCATCCGCTTCCTCAATGCTCCTCTGATCTTCGGCGGAACTGGAAATCTTCCCCCAGCAACACCGCTCAACTACCTATCCTGGGGTATCATCGGATATGTCTTTAACAAATTCATCAAGAACAAGTATCGTGGTTGGTGGATGCGTTTCAACTATATCACTTCGGCCGGATTGGATATTGGTCTTGCCATCTGTACCATCCTCATTTTCCTCACCCTCAACCTTACCAACCATCCTTTCCCGGCTTGGTGGGGCAACAATATTGCAGAAGCTACAATGGACTTCCAGGACACGGCAGTTCAGAATGTTCTGGAGCCTGGCCAGATCTTTGGACCGTCGACTTGGTAGAAGGTGCTGGAAGGGTAGTTGGATGTGAATGTAAAAGGGGTTGCAAATAATTGTATTTGATCACACTGAAACCTTGTCACGATGACAAAAATTAATTAATTGATGACTATACCGCAATTGCAACCTACTTACCTTGCCAATTGCGCTTGATGTATATGTACTTTTATGATCTTGGCAAAATAAGAATTTTTTT
>CAXTGN010000597.1:0-3413 GCA_964243455.1 uncultured Acidobacteriaceae bacterium | reverse complement strand
TTTTAATTTTTTTTTGGATCAAAATCAGATAGCCTGAGTAAAGTAAGGTAGGGTAGGGTAGGGTAGGGTAGGGTAGGGTAGTCTAGATACATCATCTATACGGCTGGCCTTCGCTCGCCCATCTCTCTCTCTCTCTCTCTCTCCCCATCCCCCTCACGTAACACATACGAATCCCACCCCCATCCTCGCGCTCTCGCACGCCCTCCTCAGCCTCTGCTCCTCCTCATCCGTCCACTTCACACTCAACTCATCCCACTTCTTGACGCGATACTCGTCCCTGAACGTCGCCTTCATTGCATGCAAGCGCGCCATCTCTTGCGGGTCGCCTGTGCCGCTATACACGACTAGCAGGGTGCAGGGCGGGAGGAGGGCGTGGATGGCGAGGATGTGCGACGTGGTGGCTGCGAGGGCGTGGGAGAGTTGACTTGGGGTCGGGCCCGGTGGGGACGGAGCAGGAGAGGAGGGGGTGGTGCTGGTGATACTGGTGTTGGCGACGGGTTTGCGGTGATCGTTTGACCAGCCTCTTAGAGCTTCGAGGTCGCGGAGGCGGGCCCACGTAAAGTCGACGCCGCCGCCGGGGATGGTAGCGCCGTCGGCGTCGCCTTGGACAGCACGTCTGACGCCAGTGACGACTTCCTCGTCGTTGGTGCATCCGATGCAGTATCTGGCCATTGCGCCAAAGTTACGTTCCGGGCTTCCGTGGTCGACGATGGCGCCGGTTTTGCCGTCAGCTTGACTCGTGGTAGATAAATTGGAATTTGGTGTTCGGGCAAGTCGCTTGAAAATAGATTCGCCTGTTGCTTCCACGGTTCCCCACTTGGCGCCCTTTTCGCATTTCATCTTTACAAGATCGAGGCATGCGCGCGCGTCTTCGATGCTGTCGTGGCCCATTACGCCATGGCCTTTTTGGATTTCGCGGCTTAGGTATTTTTGAGAGAGCCATTTCAGGGAGGATTTGAGAGGCGGGCCACGTGGATGCTGGTAGATGATGGAGGTGTCGATGATGAAGGGATGAGTCAGTTTGAGGGCGGCAAGGTCAGAATTCAAGGAATGCCCGATTATTATTGTGGCAGGTGTCAGGAGGGTCAGGAGGCGGGATTGGATTTTCGAGAGGGTGGTTGTCACAGGAGCGAGTTTGGCGGCCGTAATTCCCGAGTATCTAAGATGTTTTAGACTGGTGAAATGGTAAAGACCAAATGGGAGGAACAGGTAGAACACGTACGGTGTGAGATAATCCGTGATCGGCTTATCTGGCCTCACCAATTCGTCCATTACCATACTACCATCCCATCCAATAATGCTGATCCGTGTAAGAGCAAACTCACCACCTTCGACCATACACATCTCGCAGTCCAAGGCTAAGACTGTACGGCCCGCTGTGAGGCTCCCTTGCTCAAACTCGCCATCAGGGATATTACCATCCGCAAGCCGGTCCACCGACGTATCCTTCCACCCATGCTCGGAGTCTTGGTTCGTCGCTCTCCTTCGAGCGACTTCGCTCTCTTTCTCCTGTTCAGTGGCGAAACAGACTGGATGCAATGTATACTCGTTCTCCAGCAAATCCTCATTGGAGGCTATAAACGTCGTGATTGGCGTACGCCTGTTCTCCCAATACTTTCCTTCTCGAGCAGGCTTTGCTCCTTTGATATTCTTCTCCGCCCTCTTCTCTTCCTGCGACTTCGGAATGGGTGAAGTAAGCATAGCATGTAGAGGCGAATGAACCTTGTAATACTTGTCATCACCTGGTGCTTTGACAGGCCAGACATGGTTAAAAATTCCCGCCAGAGGCTTGAGAGGGGTGGGTAATTCGTTCGATACTAAATTCATGGGTAGATAATCATCAGGAGATATATTTGAACGTCGATATGAGTAATCTGCTCTATTTGCGTGATTGCTAGAGGTATGGACAACCTCGTCGTTTCTCCCGACCTCTTTGAGAATACCATCCGTCTCGAGGGGCGGTCTATTGACATTCCCCTCCACTGATGCCTCTTCCAACTTGACATGACCCTTGAACATGTCTTTCTCCAAACCAGGTACTAAAAGTACAACAGCCTTCCTGACGTGACCATGATGCCGCACAGATATCCATTGCGGACTTGTTCCATCTGCCAGACAATAAAGGACAAGATCTTGGAGGTCGCGAATCTTGGTACATGTTTGCAGTTTATGAAGTTCCGTATAGGTCAGAGCAGGACGGTTGCTCTTGGGATTTGCTTTCTCTTGCTCACACACCTCTTCTCCCTCTCGAGATTTGCTTCTTTTCTGCTTTTGTTGCGGCTTACGTCTCCTTGAAGCCCTATCGACCACTTCCCATTCGTCTGAAGGGCTGGCAGCCTCTCCACGGTCGGTGGTCTTGCCATTTAGGAGTGGCTCTGGCTGTTTGAGACGAGCGAGGACTTCAGCCACACCAAAGAATTTGGGGCCATTCGTCGTCAGCCCGGCGTCCTGGGTGAATTGCGCATGTGAGCGCTTTCTCGCATTCTTTCCCATTGCCCGGAATTCTAACCGCTTCTCGTATGCATTATTATCGTCGGATGATATTCGACTACTGGTCCAAACCGCGGCTGGCTCGGCTTCGTACCGATCAGGCTTTTGGCCGCGTCGAGCACGCTAAAGTACCGAGGGCGCCTAAAATACCCCTCGCCCAGGTTCTTCTCTCCGTTCTTCGCCCCGTGTTCTTGCGTGCTTCTAGCCTCAATATAGTCCTTGACGGCACATTTATGTATCTATACTTCTTACACGGGTGTAGAACCTTGAGGGCCTATGCAGGTACACTACATTGTATGTTTGAGGAGGGAAGCCTCCCTATGGGACAACCTTTCTACGCCCTCGATGCGCCCGGCCTACTTTCTGTTTGCCGGTACCAGTTTGCCGTACATAGATGTATCAGTATCATTGTTGCCTTACAAAAATCATACACATGCTCGTGTTGATTATTACCGTCAGGTCACAAGTACACGATGCATATCGTAAACAATTACAGTAATGATTGACTGCGTGTTTGGCACAGAAAGGTGTCGAGCAGCTGCAATTGGTGTCAGAATACAGGTCACGAGGTCAAATTGTCTTTGATACCGAGATTGCGGTTCGTAACGCAAATTTGTGGGATATTTCTCCAAGGACTAGGTCAGGAAGGTATGGAAGCACCTTTGATGGTTATTATTAGGATCAAGTCTTCGAGCGGTAGGATATCTTATCAGAACAAGCGTCGGCTTTGTCGCAGCCTTGGCAGCGACGGTCACGGCCGTTGTGAGTTCACCTCCAAACAGAATCGGTGTCTTTTCCAGAGACTATGTACCGTATGATTTGGATTTCGTGGGCGTCTCGGGCCTCGGTCGCATCGCATATACAGTACATCGATACCTGCATCCAGAACATCACTGTATCCATGACCGAGTCTACTGTACATA
>CAXTGN010000596.1:0-3420 GCA_964243455.1 uncultured Acidobacteriaceae bacterium | reverse complement strand
TTCCAGCAACTGCTCCACGATGGACGAGACCGTGCTGTTCTGCAGCCCGGAGTGGTGAACCAGGTCTACGCGGGCAATCGGCTGGTGGGCACGGATCAGCTCCAGGACGATGTCGCGATTGATCTCGCGCGCGAGCTCCGTCGAGGCGACCTCGACATAGGCCAGATCGCGCACGGAACGTAGGGGCGAGAGCTGTTGTCTCGCGGTGCTCTCTGTCCGCTCGCGCCGAGCGCTTTCCTTTACCTTGGCCATGGCTCTAGCAAGTCTTATCTCGAGTGACCCAGAACTCGCAAGGATTCTCTTCGTACACTGAAGAGGTCAGCGAGAGGAAACACGAAATGGCGGACGGTTTAGCGAAAAGAATTTCGGCACGGAATCAGCTTGTGGGGGTAGTGGAGGAGATCGTTCTGGGAACCGTCACGGCAAAGGTGAGCGTCCGCGTTGGCGAGAATCTGATCGAGTCGGTCATCACGAAGCAGAGCGTAGAAGACATGGGGATCAAGGTAGGGGACACGGTAACGGCCCTGATCAAGAGCACCGAAGTGATGCTGATGACCCTCTAATGCTGCCGACCGGAGACAAAGATTTGGTGCCCGATGACGATCTGCCCATCCTAGAAAGGCAGGAAGCGCTGCTGCGACCTGCGGTCTTTGGCGCCGACGAGGCATGGCGTTTAGGGAACTCCCTGCGGGCCAGGCTGATCGAGCGCGCGGCGGGTGGCTCGGTGGAGATCGAGCTGGCCGGACATCTGCTGTTTGCCTGCGCGACGGCGGGCGCAACGCCAGGGCAGGCAAACTGGATTCGCCGCAAGCGCAACACGGTGTACCACTTCGCGCGGTGCACGTATGCGGTGGGGCGCAAGCTGGAACGGGATGGAACGACCCTGATGGCGAGCCATGGCCTTAACGAAGCCGACTACGTAGCGCACGGGGGCGGGTTTCCGATCGTCCTCGCCGGGACCGGCCTGGTGGGCAGTGTCGTGTTCAGCGGCCTGCCGCAGCGAGACGACCACAATCTGGTCGTTGATGCACTTGCTGAACTGTTGGGCATCGCCGTTCCACGGTTACGCGGATGAGTGAAGGTTTGCGGATCTCGCAGCGGGCGGCGGACCGGCTGCGCGCTGGACATCTGTGGGTCTCCCGGACAGACCAGCTCTCCGAGGCGGACACGGCGACCGTGGCCCCTGGAGCGTTGACGCAGGTGTCCGACGCCTCGGGCCGCGTGCTCGGGACGGCGCTTTACTCCTCGGCGTCGCAGATCGCGCTGCGGTTGGTCTCCCGTGAGGCGGGTCTTACACGGGAGACGTATCTCGAGAGCCTGCGCGAGCGGATGCGCGCAGCGCTGGCACGCCGCCGCGTAGTTGCGCCGGTGGGCTCGGAGACAGGGAAAGAAACGACAGCGCAGCGGCTGCTCTTTTCTGAGGCGGATGGTGTGCCGGGCATCGTGGCGGACCGTTACGGTGAGTTGGTCGTAGCCCAGCTGCTGATCCAGGGCACGGCGCAGGATGACGTCCGGGGCGTGCTGGCCGAAGTGCTGGCGGCGAAGTTGTCGCCCGGTGGTGAGCCCTTAACTGTGTGGGAGCGGCCTGACCCGCGCATCCGCGAGCTGGAGCAATTGCCGCCGGCTCCTGAGGGGCCCCTTCTACATACGGGCTCGGGCCATCCGCCCACAAAGACAGAGTTTCGCCTCAATGGGCTCCAGTTCGGGTACGACGCCGGGGCAGGTCAGAAGACCGGCGCCTTTCTGGATCAGAGGCTGAACTATCGCGCGGCGGCGGAGTGGGTGCGGCGCTCCGGGCGAAGGGGGATCGCGCTGGACATTTGCACCTACCAGGGCGGCTTTGCTTTGCACCTCGCGCAGGTCTGCGACCGCGTGGCGGGCGTGGATCAGTCTCGAACCTCGCTGGAGACCGCGGAGAGCAATCTCGCGCGCAACCCTGGCCTTCAGGCGGACGTGAACTGGATTGAGGCAGATGCCTTCCAGTTTCTGCGGGCCCTGGACGACCCCGAACGAGGTGCTGCGGCCGCCCGGTCGATGGGGCTGCCGGAGCGCTTCGATGCGATCGTGCTGGATCCGCCGGCCTTTGCCAAGAGCCGCCGCGCGGTGGAAGACGCCCTGCGCGGCTACAAGGAGCTAAATCTCCGGGCTCTCCGCCTGCTCGCACCCGGCGGCACTCTGGTGACCTGCTCGTGCTCGCACCACGTGAGTCTCGAGGCGTTCTGGGGAGTGATTGCCGAAGCCGCAGCGGACGCGGGGCGGTGCGTACAGGTACTGGAAACACGAGCCGCAGCGCCGGACCACCCTGAGGTGGTGACCCTGCCGGAGACGCGCTACCTCAAATGCCTGATCTGCCGGGTGGAGTAACCGGCCCAGTCACACCGCCCGGAGCCGGTCTGCATCGACGAGGCCGCCGTGCTACTCTTACCGCAACTCATCGAGATTGCCGTACGGCCAAGATGACAGGCGAAAGATCTTGCGCAGCAGCAAAGTACATGTATTTGGCCCCTTTGTTTCCGTCTTCCTGCTGACGCTGAGTCTTTCCGCGCTCGCCCAGACCTCCTCTCCCAGCACGTACTGTCCGGACCCGACGTCGCAGGACTGCGGCGTGAGCACGTCCACGCAGACCAACTCGCTTCCGGCGAATGTGCCACCCCAGAGCGGCACCCTTCCGGGCGATGCGGCAAGCCAGGACACCCAGGGGCGGCCTGACCAGAACACCCAGCTGTACGTGGATTCGGCCGGCGCGAACGACCGCCGTCAGAACCCCGATGGGAACCGCTTCAACACTTACCTACCGCCGGATCCGTTGACCGATATGCAGCGGCTCGCGCAGGCCTCCACCGGTGAACGCCTTCCGATCTTCGGCCGCGATCTCTTTCAGCGCTCTCCCTCGACTTTCGCGCCCGCGGATCAGATCCCTGCGCTGGCGGACTACATCGTCGGCCCGGGCGATCAGATTCTCGTCCGGCTCTGGGGGGCTGAGTCGTTCAATGGCCAATTGACGGTTGACAGCACAGGGTCGATCTATATTCCCAAGGTGGGTGCGGTTCACGTCGCCGGTCTTCGGGTCGACGAACTCGAGACCCATATCAATGCGGATGTGCGGCACACCTTCCGCAATTTCAATCTTTCCGTGAACATGGGCCATCTGCGCTCCATCCAGGTCTACGTTGTCGGCGAGGCACGGCGTCCCGGGGCCTACACCGTCAGCTCCCTGAGCACGGTATTGAACGTGCTGTTCGTCGCGAATGGGCCGGATGCGCAGGGCTCGTTGCGGCACATCCAGGTCCGTCGCGGCGGCAAGGTGGTCTCGGAGCTGGATCTGTACGCCCTGTTGCTGACGGGCGATAAGAGCCAGGACATCCGCCTGCAGCCGGACGATACCATCTTCATCCCGGCAGTCGGACCGCAGGTTGCCAT
>CAXTGN010000595.1:0-3427 GCA_964243455.1 uncultured Acidobacteriaceae bacterium | reverse complement strand
TAATGCTGGACTGGTTGCTCCTGCGCGGAAGCCTGATCGCCCTGTGCATTCTGGCAAACGCCTTTTTTGTGGCTGCCGAGTTTGCCTTGGTGAGCGTGCGTGAGACGCGCATCGAGCACCTGGTGGCGCGCAAGCGACCGGCAGCCCGAACCGCGCTCCGACTCAAGCGTGAGATCGATCAGGTACTCCCGGCTGTGCAGCTGGGTGTGACTCTGGCGAACCTGGTGCTGGGCGGTGTGGGCGAGCCCACGGTGGCCGCGGCGCTGGAACATCGATTAACGGCGGTGTCTCCGCACAGTGCGTTGGGTGCCTGGGAGTCTGCGCACCCGATGTGGATCGCGCATGGCGTTGCGGTTCCGCTGGCTTTCTGTTTGATCACGTTTCTTGAGGTGGTGCTCGGGGAACTGGTGCCCAAATCCCTTGCGCTCCAACGGACGGAGCGCATCGCGCTGGCTGTGGCCGGCCCGGTCGACATTTTCATCCGCATCTCCAAACCGGTTGTCGGTCTGCTGAATGGTTCCGCGGGAGTTGTGCTGAAGCTGTTCCGGGCGCCTTTGCGCGGGGAAACCGGCGCGGCGCACTCTCCCGAGGAGCTGAAAATGATGACCAGCGCGACACGCCGGCTGCGACTTCTGCCGATGTACCAGGAGGAGATTGTTCACCGTGCGCTGGAGCTGGGCGACGTTTCGGCCAGCGCGGTGATGACGCCGAGGACGCGTATCTTCGCGTTGTCGGCGGACATGCCGCTAGAAGAGGCCACAGCAAGAATCGTGGAGGAGGAACACTCCCGCGTGCCGGTGTACGACCCGGAGCGTGGCACGGAGGCGTTCATCGGTGTGGTATACGCCAAGGATCTCTTCCGGCTGACGCACTTCCGGGGAGTGGCGATGAGCCTGGGACACCTCCGGAGTTCGGGGCTGACGGTGCGACAGGTCATGCGCGATGTGCTGGTCGTCCCGGAGACCAAGCCGGTACTGGAGCTGCTGGAGGAGTTTCGTGCGCGGCGGCGACAGATGGCCATTGTGGTCGATGAGTTCGGGTCGACGCTGGGGCTCGTCACGGCCGAGGATGCCGTGGAACAGCTGGTGGGCGAGCTTGAGGACGAGTTCGACACAGGCAAGCCCGCGGTCACGCTGGCCAACGGCAGTGTCGTTCTGGACGGCAGCATTACGTTGCGCGATGTGACGATGCAGTTGCGGTGGGATCTGCCCAAGGCGCAAGGCGTGGAGACGCTTGCCGGCCTGTTGCTCGCGCAGTTTGGGCACATTCCGCAGGTGGGTGAAGCGGTGGAGATGGAGAACCGGCGATTTGAGGTGGTAGCCATGGACCGGCATCGCATCGCGAGGGTTCGTATGGACCCCGTCCCGGAGAGTGTGGCTGACGACGCTGATACGGCGTCCTCTTCCGTGACCAACGGTGTTGCGGCGTGACGGGAAGGGCGTTTTCCGCGGCTCTTCGGCGAGGTTTGCAACGCATGGCGATCACGCTGCCGGCGCTGTGGCTGGTGGTGACGGTGGTCTTTTTGCTGATTCACCTCGTTCCCGGCGATCCGATCGTGCTGATGCTCGGGGAAGGTGCATCGGCGGGAGACATCGTCGCCCTCCGGCATAGCTACGGCATGGACCGACCGCTCGGAGAGCAGTATGCCGGGTACTGGCGCGGGTTGGCGCATGGCGATCTGGGAAGTTCTCTGCGGCTGCATGACTCGGTCCTGCACCTGATCCTGCAGCGATACCCGTACACGGTGGCGCTTACGGTGGCCGCGATGATGCTGGGTGGAGCGCTGGCGGTTCCGGCAGGAATCGCCGCGGCACAGGCCCGAGGACGCTGGCCGGACCGCGTGCTGAGCTTTGGGAGCCTGATCGGGTTGAGCCTTCCGAACTTTGCGCTGGGGCCTGTACTGATCGTGGTGTTCTCGATTGCGCTGGGCTGGTTGCCGGTCGCCGGGGCGGGCGTCGGCTTCCTGGATTTCTGGCCGCACCTGGTGCTTCCGGCGGTGACCCTGGGGCTGGGAGTGGCAGCCATTCTTACGCGGATGGTCCGAAGCGCGATGCTGGATGAGCTCGGGCAAGATTACGTTCGTACCGCGAGGGCCAAGGGATTGCCGGAAAGAACGGTGGTGTATCGGCATGCTCTGCGCAACGCTCTGAACCCGGTGCTGACCGTGGTCGGATTACAGTTTGGCTCGCTATTAGCGGGCGCAATCGTGACGGAGACCATCTTCAGCTGGCCTGGCCTGGGCCGCCTCACCCTGTCCGCAGTGGCCAATCGGGACTATGCGCTGGCCCAGGGCTGCATCCTGGCAATCGGGGTTACTTACGTGATGGTGAATTTCATGACCGATTCGTTGTACGCTTTAGCCGATCCAAGAATGCGTCCTTAGAGGTGCGCTATGGCCTTCCGTTGTGGATGGTGCTGGCTGATGGTTTTGCCCGTTCTATTTTGTTCCGAGGTGTCCTCTGCGCAGGTGACGGTGCCAGACATGCCGTTGCCGAGCGCCAAGGCTCAACAGTTCCATGACGGGCACTTCGGGGTCCGTTTCGAGGTGCCTGAAGGATGGTCTTTGGCGCGGAAGGACAAAGAGGTGAGCACGTTTCACCTGGATGCACGTACCGCGTCTCCGAAGGCGATGATGCGGAGCGTGGCCGCCATCCAGTTCAACCCTTACCCGTACTCCACGTTCAGCGGAGCCCTGGTGTACTACAGCGTAGACCGCCACACGACGGATGCGGAGTGTGCCCGCCAGGCAACGGGACCGATGTCGACTCTGGAACTGAGCCCGGCGAAGCTAAAGGATGTTCAGGATATCGGCGGGATGAACTTCGCCCACGGGCACGACGAGCATGGCCAGATCTGCGTAGAAGCGCGCGACGAGGTGTACACGGCCTACCGCAAGGGCTCGTGTTATCGCTTCGATCTGACCTTGAACACGTTCTGTTCGATTTCAAGCGGAGCGGCGGACCTGACGGAGACGGAGTTGGAGCAGATCGATCAGCGGATGGCCGACATCCTTTCCACGGTGCAGCTGGCCTGGGAAAAGACGGGCCCCCATCCTGTACCTGCTCCCAAGGTTCCGGTTGCTCCGTTGACGCAGCCAGAGGGAATACACTCGGCGGCTCTGAGCCGGCAAGGTGGACAGTAGGAAGCTCCGCGATCGATCAAGGTGCGAGCTCCCCGCTACTTCGGCGGCGGGATGTGGAGCGGAATGATCTCGGCTCGCAGGCCGTGCGCTTCCAAATCAAGAAGAGCGACCGTGGTCGGCAGGGAAAACCGGCGTGGGCCGGCGCTGCCCGGATTGAGGTACAGGACGTTGTTCCGCGTCTCGACGGAAGGTTTGTGGCTGTGGCCGTAGATGACGGCGCGTATTCCCGCGGCTGTTGGCTGGATGTCGAGACCCCCGATGGCATGGACCAGGTACAGCAGATAG
>CAXTGN010000594.1:0-3429 GCA_964243455.1 uncultured Acidobacteriaceae bacterium | reverse complement strand
TTAGACTGACATTTCTATCCGGCGCCCATGTAGGACATTTCTATCGGGCACCAACATTGTATGTAGGCGCAAAGCTGAAATGTCACCTCTCTGCTACAAGGATGGGGTTGCAGCGAGCGAGCGGGACTTACAATTCATAGCTAGCGTACCCAGAAAGTAAGGAGCACTCCGCACTGAACGGGCGGAGTGCTCCTTGTAAGACAAGCGTGTCGGGTTTACTGCACCTCGATTCCGTTAATGAGCGGCTGATCCGCGCTTCCGTTGGCGAGACTGATGACGATCTGGCCGGAGCTGTTCGCCGTTGCGTTGAACTGCTGGATGTCGGCTGTGTAGTTCGCTCCCGCAGCCTTGATGATGTCGAAGCTCGGCAGCACCGTGCTGCCGTTAATGGCGACATTGAAGACGCGCTGCCCCGCATTGCTCCAATAGAGTTCGGCAAAGTGCAGACGCACCGTGTGGGTTGAGCCAGCGGTGAGGTTCGGGATGGTGTAGGTGACGGCGCCTTCGCGCTCACTCTGATACACAGCTGTCGGAGCTGCGTTCGTTACGTTTGCTGTATTGATTGCATGCGTTGTGGTGTACGTGCCGCCACCCGTGTAGTCCGTATCGGCGACAAAGGGTGAACTCGCACCACCGCCTGCGTCGATGTCAATTGCTGAAGACTTAGTAGCGCAGGCACCGGTTCCGGTATAGGAACCGAAGTCCGTGGGTGCGGCGTTCGGGGTTGTTGGTCCACCCTGGCCATCGATGACGTTGTTGATCCCGCCCGAACCGCCGAGCTTCACGGTTACCATGTCGGTGAATTTCATTCCCGAGACGTTCGGTGTGTAGATCGCATTGTCCTGGTAGATCGTGATCCCCGACACATTGAAGAAGGAGTATATGCCCAGACCATAGGCTGTGTGATTGCAAACGGCCGAGGTGACTTCATAAGAGGGATAGCCGTTCATGCTGCCGTCCATCCAGGAGCCCTGACTGGGAACGTCATATGGGTCTTCGCTCTGGTAGAAGATGGTCTCACCGTTGTTGCCATTCCACTGCGTCTGGCTTTGCTGAAAATGTTCTACAGCAAGGCCAAGAGCCGTGACGTTGTCGCCATTCACCACGAGGCCGTGTGAGGCGATGTTGGAGGTCCAGCCCACACCACTGGGGCCGTGGTCTGCGCGCCAGGCCCAGATGTTGTCCAAAATGACGTTGTTGCTGTCCAGCTCAAGCGCCGTGGTCGCCATCCCTGCTGTGGCGCCGCCAATGCGGAAGCTTAGATCACTCAGCGAGGTTGGATTGGCGGCGTGATTGGCACGCGTAGCGCCGGCCACGCCGACATTCAGCAAGACCGGCGCACCACTCGGTCCGGCGTCCACGATGAGACCTGCAATCTGCACACCGTCAACGTCGGCGATGGTCAAGACACTGTTGCCGCCCTGAGATACCAGCGTGGCGTAGCCAAGACCAAGCACCACGGTGTTCGCTTTGGTGACCGCAATCGCGCCTGTGTATTTGTAGATTCCCGGAGTGAGGATCAGGTTTTTTCCTGAGCTGAGGGCACTGTTGATTTGCGCGAGTGTGGAAGAGGGGGTCGCGATGAAGAAGCTGCTGATGGGCAGTGAGGTGCCGCTACCCAGCCCACCGCTGGCCCAGGTTGTGCCGGCGGAGTTTGACTTCACCGCAGGGGAAAAGACGTTGTAGTTGCCGGAGCCATCGACGTAAAGAAAGGGCTTCTCGCGGCTGACTGGCGTCGCCGCAAGGGTCGTGACATTGGGGAACTTCTGCGCGGGAGCGCCGGTAACGCCGGAATATACGAGGTTCCAGACATAATTCGCCGAGCCGCCAATAATGCTGTCGCGGGTGTACCACTGCTGCTGGGAGCACATGTTTTCGGTTCCATCGATTTTGGTGTCTGCGATGAAACCGCCGCTGGCTTCGGGGCAATTATTCGCCGTGAGTTCGAGCGATCCCGCGATGTGCATGCGCCGAAGGGAGGAACCCTGCGAAACGGCCCAATGCTCCGTACCGCCGCTCGGTACCGGGATGTTGACGTTCTCCATCGAGCGCCAGAAATTGGTCGTGTCGTTGCCGTTGTCATCACCGATGTCGATGTAAAGACCGCCTCCGTTCAACACGGTGGCATCCGGTGTAGTGCCAAGACCGGAGATGGACGTGTAGAAGCCGACCTCACTACTGACGCCGGTGTAGGAACCGGGCTTGAACAACACGGCCGCCCGGTTCGTGCTGAACTGTGCTTGATCGACGGAAGGATTCGAGATGGCATTCACGGTCGAATTGATGGTCGACCCCGCCACACTGGGATCAAAGACATAGACATTCGGGCCAAAGATCGTGCTGTTGTACTGCGCGGCAGCGCTGCCTGTGGATCCCAGAACGACACCGAGTGCGGCGCCAAAGGATAATACGTGCTTCGTTGTGAACATCTGGTTCTCCCTTACGACGGTGCAGCACTACGCTGCACCTGGTTGGTGGAAAGGACAACTCCCCGCGTTTCCGGCGCGTGAAGCTGACCCTGGTTACTGCACAGAAAGTCCGTTGACGGAGGGCTGGTCGTGCGAGCCCGCGGTGAAGCTGATCACATACTGGCCGCTGCTATTGGCCTTCACCCCAGTAATCTGCTCGACCACCGCGGTCTGCGACTTACCGCCGGCAGCCGCGACGATGTCGAAGTTCGGAAGCACGGTCTGCCCGTTGATTGCGACGTTGAAGACGCGCGACCCAGAAGCGGTCCAGTACAGCTCCGCAAAGTGGAGCGTCACGGTGTGAGCACTGCCCGCCGTGAAGCCCGGAATGGTGTACGTGGAGACACCTTCCCGTGAGGTCGCGTAGACTGCCGCGGGTGCCGCGCTGGCTGTGCCGGCAGGCACCGTCACGGTCTTGCCAGGCGCATACACGCTGCCGCCGGTGAAGTCCGTATCGGCACCGAAGGCCCCCACAGCAGAGGCACTCCCGGCGTCGATGCTGACGGTCGAAGAAGGAGCGCCGCCGGCGGCTAACGCGACATCGAGGCCGTTGAGCTGCGGTGTGTTGACATTGCCCTGCAGCATCTGCACTATCAATTGGCCGTACTGATCGGAGGTGGCGGAGGTGGACTCGATAATCGCCGTGTTCGCCGCCCCTGCCGTGGCGAAGATGTCGAAGTTGGTGAGATACGGTTTGCCGTTCACCGCCACGTTGAAGAGGCGTTGGTTTGCCGAGGTGAAGTAGGTCTCCGCGAAGTGGAGCCGGAGGGCATACGTCGCATTGGCTTGCAGACCGGTCAGCACGTAGGTGCTTGGAGCGATATGCGAGCTCTGGTAAACCGCCTGCGGTGCGGGATTGGTCACACCGCCAACATTGATTGTGTTCGTGACCGTCGCGCCCGCTTCGCCGCTGTTGAAGTCCTCATCCGCGACAAACGGTGCGGCAGCGCCACCCCCGCCG
>CAXTGN010000593.1:0-3432 GCA_964243455.1 uncultured Acidobacteriaceae bacterium | reverse complement strand
AGGGCGGCCCAGACAAGGGCGAAGGCCGCGCAGCAGAGGGCAACAAAGCTGGCAATCCCGGCGCGCCGCGACGTCTCGCGCAACCGCTCGGGAGCGACGGCAAGCGGCCGACCGCCCGCGATGGCCCACAGCGAGAAGCCGCCGGCCAATAGGGTGTAGGCGCTGAGCGCGAGCGCCAGGAGCAAAGAAAAGCTCCCGAATGAGGGCATGGGATGCGTCATGCGCGGCAGATGTCCCTTCACCCTCTATTCTCGCAGATTCACCATCAGCCGATTGCCGGCGGAGGCGCGGTATTCGGCGCAACCTGGAGATAGTCCCGTGAAGCTGGTCCCTAGGCCGAAATTGTCTGTCCGTCTGCTGCGCCGTCGCTGCTGCGGCTACCTTCGGCGATCAGGCGATTCACGCTCGCAAGCAGATCGTCGGGGAGCAAAGGCTTCAGACGGAAATGAACGCTGAGGTCGTGGTACTCGTCTTCGGCCTCCAAAAGCCCGCTGATCACCAGAACCGGGACCTTGGGATCAAAGCTGCGCACTTCTTTCACGAACTCGGCACCCGTCATCGCCGGCATGATGTGGTCGGTGATGATCAGGTTGATGGGTGCCGGGTATTCTTCGTTCCTGTACTGTTCCAACGCCCGCTCCGGGCTAAGAACAGCGATGACGAAAAATCCTGCGCGCTTCAATATGGCCTGGCGCGTCGCCGCCTGAACTGCGTTGTCGTCAATCAGCAGAATCGTTGCTTGCATGCCGTCCCGGTTGTAGGTGTTAGTGGGCCGTGATGCGGCCAAACTTGTCGTACTCACGTTTCCGCGTGAGATGCAGTTCACGTCAGAAAAGGTGCTTGGGCGCTGGAACTCCAGCAGAAGCCTATAGATACTATACATCGCATGACGAGGTCAGTCTTCGATGAAGTTGTCTCGACTGCCCCGGTTCCACAGGGGCGCAGGTCTGTGGCTGCGATAATGCTTCCATGAAGCGGCGTGTTATTCGCCACTACGAGTTCCTACGCAAGATCGGCTCGGGCGGCAGCGGGGTGGTGTTCCTCGCCAATGACACGCTGTTGCAGCGGCCGGTGGTGTTGAAGCTGCTCAAGCGTGGGTCCCAGACACTGGAGCAGATCCGGGTGACACAGCTTCGCGAGGCCCGCCTTGCCTCAGCGATCGATCACCCCAATGTCTGCTCGATCTACGAGGTGGGCGAAGAAGACGATGAAGCCTACATCGTCATGCAGTACATCCCGGGCAAGAGCCTGGACAAGGTCATTGCCGAAGGCCCCGCGAGCGTGCAGTTGGTGCTCTCCAGCGGCATGCAAATTGCGGACGGTCTGCAGGCGGCCCATAACCTGGGCATCTTCCACAGGGACCTGAAACCGGCCAACGTCATGCTGACGGACGGGGGTCTGATCAAGATTCTGGACTTCGGTTTAGCCCGTCAGCTCAAGCGCGAGCAGGTTGACTTCGATCCCACCACCCCATCGGAACTGGATACAGCCATCCTTCCGGATGCCACCTACACGGCGCGCGGGGGAACGATCGCCTACATGGCCCCGGAGCAGTTTGTCACCGGGCAGAGCAGTGTCCGCAGCGACATCTTTGCGTTGGGCGTGCTGTTGTTCGAACTGGTCAGTGGGCGTCATCCCTTCCACAAGGCAGACGCGCAGGAGCTGCAGAGCATCCGTGCCATTCAGTTCGCCTCCCCGCCAAGTCTTCGGGAGACGGTGCCCGATGTCCCCAGCGAACTGGAGAGTGTGATCTATCGCTGCCTCGAGAAGCAGCCCACCGAGCGCTTTGCTTCCGCCGCCGATGTACGCGAGGCGCTCAAGACTGTGCTGAACTCCTTGCGGCTGGATGTGGCCGTGATGCCAGGCAACAATGCGACCTACATGGCCGCACAACAGCGGCTGGATCTGCAAACCCCCGAGGAAGAAAAGCGGACCACGGGCATCCTGTCCATGCTTGCAGAGCGTTTCCGCGACGCAAGTCCAAGTGAGACAGGAGACCACCGGACCACCATCGTCGTGCTCCCTTTCACCAATCTCGGCAAGACCGATGCGACGCCGTTTTATGGTGCTGCCCTCGCCGATGCTCTGGGAGCGCGGTTGGCCAAGGTGCCTTCGCTGGTAGTGCGACCGTCAAGCTCCTTGATGAATGTGAACTCGCGACAGCTGGATCCCCTGACCATCGGGCGCAAGCTGTTGGTGGACTTTGTGCTTGCCGGCAGCTTCCTGCGCTCGGAGCATGGGTTTGACCTGAACTGGCAGATGTTGGACGTGAAGGGCGAGAGAGTCCGCACAGGCGGATCGATCAGTGTGGAGAGCTTTGATCTCGTCTCCGTGCAGGCCGAGATCTGTGATGAGGTTTTTGCCGAACTGAGGGGCGCCGGTGCGCTGCAGGGCAACGTAAGCGATGGGGCACGCTTGCCGGCGCTTGGGGATGCGGCCAGTGAGGAGTATCTGCAGGCTCGGGCTCTGCTCTCGTCTTTTATGAATCGCACAGGCAGCCGCGATGAGCTCGAAAGGGCACGCCGTATGTTTGAGCGCGTGACCGCACACGACCCAGGCTATGCCCCGGGATGGACCGGTCTGGGCATCACGCATCTGCAGTACGCACGCCATGGCCTGGGTGGGCAGATGCATGTGCTCGAGGCGCGCCGCGCCTTTGATAAAGCACTGGAGCGGGACTCAGCCTCAGCAGAGGCCAATCTCTACAGGGTCTACATGTTGCTGTCCCGCGGTGAGAAGGAAAGCGCCCGGCACGGGATCGAGCACCTGCTGCAGGATGCCGGCAACGACTGGAACGTGCACCTGGTTGCGGGCCTCACGTTGCGCATCGACGGGATGTACGAGGAGTCGCTCGATCAGTTCAATCAATCGCTGCGATTGAACCCGACCAATGCCGCGATGATCTATAACCACCGCGCGCGGGTGTACCAGTATCAGAATCAGCTGGAGATCGCCGGCGACGAGATAGAAAAGGGGTTAACGCTGGAGCCGCGCCAGCCGTTGCTGCGGATCTCAAGCGGGTATCAGCAGATGCGTTTGGGGCAGCTCTCCAAAGCCATCAACACGCTCGAGGGCGTGGTTCACGACGATCCCTCCGTGCGTATCGTGTTTCCGACCATCGCCATGTGCTACGTCCAGCTGGGAGATCGCAAGCGAGCAGCTGATTTCATCCGTGAGGAGGTGCTGGGAGCCGCCGAGGCGGACAGCGAGATGGCCTACCGGCTCGCCACCTACTTCGCCGTCGAAGGCGACGAAAGCGAAGCCCTGCACTGGCTCCGGCGCGCCATCTATCTTGGCAACGAGAACTACCCCTGGTTCAGCATCAACCCTGCATGGCGCGGCATGAGTGAGAACCATGACCTGCAGCGCACGCTGGATGACCTGAAGCGAAGCTTCCGCAAGAACCAGAAGAACTGGCGCCGGCTGCTATCT
>CAXTGN010000592.1:0-3434 GCA_964243455.1 uncultured Acidobacteriaceae bacterium | reverse complement strand
CGCCTTATCGATGGCCCTGCGCACACCAGCCTCTCGCATCAACGCGATCTTGGCGGAGGAGCGTGGCGTGACGGCCGACACAGCCCTCAGGCTCGCGCGCTACTTCGGAACCACGGCTGGCTTCTGGATGAACCTCCAGTCGGCACACGACCTATCCAGGGTCGAGGCGGAGGTCGGCGCGAAGATCGAGAACGATATTTGCCCTCGGGCTGACGGCTAGCGCACGAGTACGTTCTCCGGCAGGTCAAGGAGTCTCGATCAGGTAGTGCGTCGCCTCGTAGCGCTCAATCAGGCCGCCCAACACCGCGAAGCGTTCCCTCTCCGGTGTTCCGGGCTCCGGTTCATTCGCGAAGTAGGTCTCGACCTCCGCCAGCGCCGCCTGATAATCGGCCTCAATGAGGAACAGGCTGATGGCTTTCATCGGACGGTCTCCAATCCAGAGGCTCGACATCTGCGCGCACCGACCTCACCATCCGATCACATAGCGGACGCAGGTAGCTCATGGCCGACGAAGACCTTGCCAGAGACCGCGATAGCCGTCGCGTAAAAGACGACCTCACCTGGGCGCTTCAGGATCTAGCCGCGAACCTTATCCGCGTCGTTCGCGGTGCGGGAAAGCCTCATCTCCTCCGGGATTATGCTGTGGCATTCCTTAATGCCATTGAGGACTACAAGGAGGTCACAGGTAGTTCGCCCGATCCGGATCTTCTGGCCAAGATTCTCTCCATTGAGAGGGATCCGGTCATTTTGCGACAAGTCGGTGACGATGAGCGTCTACGGGATAACTTGCAGCGTGACATCGTCCGTGGCTCACTTCAGATCGCGGCGTCTCGCTTGATCCGCCAAGTAGCACAAGAGCAAATTGGAGATTCCGAACTGATGCAAGCGATCAACTTTCTTCATCTACATCGCGACAAGCTGGTTCAGGCTCGGCTTGCACCTGAGGCCGCTGCCGCTGCGCCGCGCAAGCTTCCCATTCGGAGAAGGCCAAAGGCATAATCAAAATCTGATCGAATTTCCGAAACACCCATCACTGGAAGTCAATTAAATACGAGCAACGCCCTATCCACCTGCCTTGCGCTTCTTGTACCTTGCCTTGATCTTATCGATGTATGAAGCAATTGATCCTGAACTGAAAGGGCGTGAATGAGTTTCTAAAAGATCGGCTAATCTAGAGATAGTTGTGATCCGATCCAGTAGCCTGTCATCATGATCAAAGGCTGGAAACCCTATCACAAAACTGTTTACTTCTTTATGATACAGACCGACGGCACTGCGTAGGTTAATCAGGCTTGTCATCACGGTTTTGTCGATTTCTGCAGGTAAGTCGGACGACTTCTGCAGTTCCTCCGGCAGCCTGAGGTGAATACTGTGTTGATGTTCAACAGGTTTATTGTCCCTAAACCAGTGTGGATGACCTCCGAACGTTCTCTGCATTTTTGCAGCGTAGTTCTCTACTTCCCTGATCTTTACCTTAAACTGAGTAAACCCCGGTCCAATCCAAATCAAGAATAGTCTCGTTCGGTCCTTAATCCCTTTCTGGCGTAGGTGCTCTTGCCATAGAGGCACTGCCAGTGCGACGAGTACCGCAGAGAATGTTGAGATTGCCGCAATCCAAGCTCCAGATCCCTCATGGCAGTCGCCCCAATGAATAAGATGCTGGATCCCGCCGTGAAGTCTGACCGTTTGGCAGTCGTTCATTTCTGCCAATCCTGTACTCTTTTTGTTGTGACATGATCGGGCTTAGCAGCAATCGCCTTAACTCGCATCCACTGAGTACATCAGTCTCCTGATTGGTTCTGGCGATACAAAGGCGTGCAGCGTTGTTTTCTGTCTTCCTCACACCATCAGCCGCCTCGCCAGCTTCTGGTGTTCCTCTCGCTCCTCATTGCTCAGTTCGTCCCATGAACGTCCGTCGTCGTCGGCACGGTTCAGATCCGCAAGGAACAGGCGGACGGCCATAGCATAAATTTCCCTATGTCTTATGACGCTCTGCTCCATCTAGATCAGCCCCGCAACCAGCCCGATCGCCACAGCAGCAGAAACGGTGGCGGAAGCTCCCGATATCCAGGCAGCCCTGGTGGCGACCCGAGTGAGACGCCCGACCTTCTCCAGCTCGACCCGGATGGTGCCGACGACCTCAGCCGAGAGGCGGGCAGATGTCTCTTTGAAGCGAGCATCCACCCAGTCCGTAGCGTTGCCGATGACCTCTGATGCCGCCTTCCTGGCCGAAGCCTCATTGTGTGCAGCCTGCGCCGCCCAGTTATCGCCAGCAGCCGCCATTGTCTTCCGTAAGTCAGCCAAATGCACGCCGAGCATGTGCTCGTTGATCACGGCCGCGGCGATGATGGGGTCGGCTTCGTCGAGCTGGGTGCCGGTCTGCTTGCGGATGTCCTGGATCAGCCGCTCGACGTTCATCACAGCACCACCGCAAGCTGCTCGAAGATCGGCCGCTTGATCTGCCGGAGCCGCTGCTTGGCGATGATGAAGAAGTCGCGTGAGACGTCGGCGTCTGCGAACGTCATCTTGCGGGCCAGCATGTCGGCGAGGTTAGCACCGAAGGTGCTGGAGTTCAGCCGCGGCAGGCGGACCATGGCGAGGATCCGGTGGCGGAACTGCTGGTAGACGTGCGTCGTCTCGAACCCATCGCCGGTCGGGCTCGCGATCGGGCCATGATGCTCGTTCAACCAGAGCACCAGGTCAGCGTGCTCCGGGAACTGAGCCGCCACGCTGGCAAAGCCGCGCACCGTCTGTTCGAGTTCCTGACCGCCGGCAATGATAGCATGGACCACCATCCGCTTGCCGGCCTCTGTCACCATGGCGGGCACGTTACCGTCCACCAGGTAGCGGCTCAGCGGGGCAAAGGATGTCGCGCCATTGTCCATGACGACGTGCGTGTCCTCAGACAGCAGATCCTCCGTCATGGCGTCCAAGGCGTAGATGTCGACCTCGTCACTGTTGGGTTGGAACAGCGCGACCGGCTTTGCCTTCAGGGTCGGGATATCGGTCAGCGAAGCGTTCTCGCGGTCGGTATCCAGGCACAGCACCGGTTCGCCGCGCTCGATGAGGGCCTGAGCGATCAGCGAGGCAATGAACGTCTTGCCGCAGCCTCCCTTGGGAGCCAGGACGACATGGACCTTGCGCGAGGCCGCGTCACTTCTTGCGACGGCCTCGGATCCAGTCTGGTCCGAGGAGGCGTTCCATCTCGCCTTCCTGGATGACGCCGGTGTGGTGGAAGGACGATTTTCCAGGCTGCTGTCCGACATGGGGTGTTTGTCCTGTCTTAGGGCGCGGCAGTGGCGCCGGTGGTTGGGGCGGAGTTACGGGAGCCTTCTGGGCTAGCAGAGGAGGCTGGGTGGCGGCTGGTTTGATCGGGACGGACTGCGGCCTGGCATCCGACGCATAGCGCCGAATCAGCTTGCAGAAGGACTGGT
>CAXTGN010000591.1:0-3445 GCA_964243455.1 uncultured Acidobacteriaceae bacterium | reverse complement strand
CTCCGCATCGAGGATGTAGGCGTTGAGCCTGCCCCAGCTCGCCGGGTCGCTGCCTCGATGCTCATCCCTGACGTTGAGGACGTAGGCGCCGAGACGCTGATAGCCGGCGCCACCTTTCGGCGAGACGATCCGCTTGGCGATCATAGCTTGGCCGCGATCTCCGCCAGCCGGCTCTGAAGCGCCTCGATTTCTTCCAGCAGCTCGCGGACGTCCCGTGCCGGAACACCTCGACCCGGTTGATCGGTCAGCCACAGCTTGAGCAGGCCACCGAGCCGGCCCTGGTCGCCGTTCAGCTTCGCGAGTTTGCCCACGGCCTCATGATCAATGGTCGACCGGATCGTCTTGTTCAGACCGGCCGTCCGCAGGTAGGCCGAGATGGACAGGTTCGCGGCTGCTGCCCGCTTCTCGATCGCTGCCCGCTCGGATGGCGATACCACGACCCGAAGTGTTCGATGACGGTCCCGAACTTCAGTATTCGAACGCACATCAGAGCCGGTAAGATCCATGGAAAGCCTGAAAGTCTTCCGCGCTTACAAATATAACGCCATCTTCAGCAAATTGCGCGAGTGTTCTGACCCTACGTAGACGGCGCAATTGATCGATACGGTTGTTTTCTTCTGCCTCAAAAACCATCCTTGTTGAGTCGGAGTTCTTGCCGGAATGTCGTGCTCTTTCCTCCAGTTCTAGATTGTCTTGCAGAGCCTGCTGAATTTGGACCTCAGCCTGATCGCAGGCATCGATCACCTTCGAGCTAGGCAATCTGGCATGGGTCATCCGCTTCGTCCTCTTTCTGGTGTTCGTCGAACCGCAGGTGAGTAAGGCACACGCATTGTTAGCTAACAATGCCTATCCTGCCATAGAACTTCAACATATTAAGTGAGATTGAATGAGCGGATTCCTTCTTCCATCTCGGAAGGCCCTCAATCCTCTCTCACGCTCTCTTGACGCCTTTCGGTAGCTTACATTACCTTTCAATCTCATTCGCACTCATATGGCCGGGAGATGTCCAGAGGATGGCTCAACCATCGCGGCAAAAGAAGGTCCGGGGCAGCGCTCGCGTCGCCTTCATTGCCCATCTGGACACCATCGCCTCTGAGCTAAGGCAGGGTCATACGGCGCAAGCTGTCTACGAGCGCCACCAGACCAAGCTTGCCAGCTCGATCAGTTACCAGCAGTTCGCCCGCTACGTTCGCCAGCTTCGAGAGGACGGGTTGGTGAAGATGCCTGTTGGTCAAGCATCTCCCTCCTCCCCTCGGGCAGCGGCTCAATCGGTGTCCACGCCGGCCGCTTCGCCGACCGCCCCAGACCCGCAACTCACGTCTAGCGCCCCATCGAAGGGATCAGCTCATGCCCGACACGAACCAGCCACCCGCCGAACCTTCGAGTACAGCCCCCATGTTACCGCCGAAGAAAAAGCCCGCATCATCGGCCCCAAGCGGACAAAGGACACCTAGTGCGACCCACACCTCGCACTGGGTTCTGCAGGGCAAGGGCGGCGTGGGGAAGTCGTTCTGCGCCAGCCTGATCGGGCAATATCTCAGCGATCAGGATCGCCTCGAAGGCTGCTTCGACACCGACCCCGTCAACAGGTCCTTCCAGAGCATCACAGCTCTCAGGGTGAAGCCGGTCGAGATCCTGAGCGGCAGCGCCATCAACGCCAAGGGAATCGACCGGCTCATCGAAACCGTCATCTCCGCCAGGAAGGACCTGGTGATCGACAACGGAGCCGCCTGCTTCCTTCCGCTCTCCCGCTACCTGATCGAGAACGACATCGCCTCGTTGCTGCGCGAACACGGCAGCAGCATGACCATCCACACCGTGGTGACGGGAGGCGGCAACGGCTTCGACACGCTGCTGGGGCTCCAGGCCCTGGTGCGGCAGTTCACGCCCGCGGCCGAGATCGTCGTCTGGGTAAACGAGTTCTTCGGCCCGGCCCGCTTCGACGGCAACGACTTCGAGGACACGGGGATCTTCAGCGAGAACCGGGACAGGATCGCGGGCATCGTCTACCTGCGCAAGCTTGACCCGGAGATGTTCGCGCCGAACCTGGCGGAGATGCTGGACCGCAGGCTGACCTTCGCCGAGGCAGCAGCCTCCACGGACTTCATGCTGATGGAGAAGAGCCGCCTGTTCCGCATCAAGAGCGACATCTGGTCCCAGCTCGGGCAGATCGTCTGATGGACCGGGATCATCTGATTGCCCAAGTCCGGCAGAAGACCGGGGTGAGGTTGAGCCCGTCCGATCCAATTCTCTCGGCGGCAGCGATCAACGAGGTGGCGCTGGAGGCGGCCATGGAGGAGATCCGCAAGGCGATCGGGGTTTCCGGCGACCAGATGGCAGCCAACCTCGTGCAGAGCGAAGCCTCGGCCAGGAAAGCGGCCTCCGAAGTCATCGACAACGCCACGGAGTGGGTGGATGCCCGCTTCAAGGAGACTGCCGCCAGCCTCTCGGCTGAGATCGTCGGCACCATCCGGGTCGAGCTGGAGAAGGTCAGGCGTCTGACGCGGATCGCGACCAGGGCCGCCTGGATATCCAGTGCCTCCGCCACCATTTCTGCTGCTGTGGCGATCGGGCTGGTTTGGGGCCTGATCTAGATGGGCCCAGCCACATGGCGGGTGACGTCGCCATGATTGTGTTTGGCTCATGATATTGGGCTATCCCGCCCTTCTCATGTTGCTCACCACTGCCGCAAGAAATCCAAGCGGCTAATGTGCAAAACTTTCCTAGGCTTCTGCGATAAGAAACGCATGTTCTGCGACCGAAAGCGCCGCCAGCGCCAACTCTGATGTACGGTCTAGAAATCTACCTAATAAGTCCTCTCGAGCAGCATGGCGATCGCGTGAAACTCCGATGTTCAACCTATTGTCGTGCAGCAATACGGAAGGGGAAAGTGAGATCGGCTGAACTCGCCGAGGTGCGAACCAGGCTGTGCGCGCTGATCGGATAACAGGTGTTATCGCAACAACGTTGCTTCTGCTAAGCGCTCTTTCCCGGACGCTCTGAACGTTCTCTCGGCATGCCGGAAGCGGACATGGCCGCTTTGATGTTTTAAATCTCCTTTACTTCCGCGTTTGCACCCTCTCCACGGAGAGGATGCGGTGCTGGCACGAGGATACGTGCCGATGAGGAAGAACAATTCTTAACAGTCCGAGTAGCCCAGCTGACGCCGCACCTCCCCCGATCCAACGAAGTGTGTCAATAATCGATAATTACGATGGACATACCTCACACGTCCGGCGACTACAGCAGGATGGACGCCGAGGTCGTCTGCCAAAGCAATCACGTTCGTCGGCGACGGATTTGAGCTGACGGCACTGCTCTGCCACACAGACTGCGGAACTAGGGCTTCGTTCGCCCACTCGTCCGCCTCCTGCTCCTCTTTCGGTAACTGTCCACCTGGTAGAGAAGCCGCCGAGAAATCATCAACATAGGGCTGGGCATCGTC
>CAXTGN010000590.1:0-3455 GCA_964243455.1 uncultured Acidobacteriaceae bacterium | reverse complement strand
AACGCCTCGCCACCCGGGCCCGTCCAACGGAGTACCCCCTTGAAAGGAAAGCCGGATGAACCGCAACGGAAACGGCCCAGACCTCCATCCCACCGCCGATCCCGGCTCCGAGCCGACGGTAGACGCCGCGATCGCCCGCGCCCTCGGACGCAAACCGGCCATCGCCGTGCCGGACAGCTTCGCCTCCCAGGTGACACAACGTGCCTTCGCCCAGGCTCCCACCCGCCGGTTGCAGTGGATCGGCTGGGGTCCGCGTCTCGCTCTGGGTTCAGCGGCCGTGCTCACAGCGGGCATGTTCGCCCTCGCGCCCCGCGCCTCGCCTTCGCTTAGCAGCGTCGCGTTCGACGGTGAACTGCTGCTGCTTGCCGAACTCAGCGGCCTTCTGCTGTTCTCGCATCGGCTGCTGTCCCGCGACTGAGTCCGCCACGGCCTGGTCCCGAAGCATCACGATCACCCTGTCGCGCATCGCAAAAGAGGAACAAGTCCTTCGCTCCCAAGCGCCGCGAAGGCAGGAGTCTGCATGCGTATCGCCATCCTCGCCCTTTCTGCCAATCTCATGCTGCCGTACGCCGCAACAGCTCAGTCCAATCCGTCCGCGGCCCAGCCCGGCACGGTCCCCGTGACGTCCCAGACACCCGCCTCGCCGGAGAACACCACAACGGCCGGAACCGCCGCCGCCGTACCCAACGCAGCCACCGGCGCTCACATGAGCAAGAGTGAGCGCAAGGCGGAACGCAAGGAGCAAAAGAAGGCGGAAAAGGCCGCACACGACAACGCTAAAGCCGCGAACGCCAATGCCAATGCCATTAAGGCACAGGACAAAGCCGCCGATGCCGCCCAAAAGTCAACCCAACCGTAACGCGAGCGCCTGGAGCGCCGCTCTGGCCTATTGCTCCAGGGCGGCCTGCATCGGCAGCACCTCCAGCGTGCAGGCCGCACCCGGCCCGCAGCGCAGGATGCCGCGCCGGAACAAATGGGCCGGCGTCCCCGGTGGGATCACCGCGTGAGTATTTACCTTGGCCACCGCCTCTTCCATGCCGGCCAACGCATCGTCCCCTCTCAAAAAATGCGCCCCATCCGCCGAAGTTAGCGAGTTCTCCAGCTGAAAAGTCGCAACGCCAGTCCTGGTGCCCGCCGGCAGCGGCACAGCGAAAACATGCCTCCCGCCCGCAGGCTTCTGCCCGGCTGAGGTGCCGGCACTCCGGGTATAGGGCCCGTCTTTCGTCCCACCCGGCCCCGCCGCCAGACCGCCTTGCGCCGTAGCACCTCGCCCGCCTCCGCGCTTTTGCCTTGCCTCCCGAGCAATATCGCCAGATGCCTGCCAGGTTCCGCCCCATACCCGTCGGCCCAGGCCGCCCTCAACCAGGGCTCCGCTTCAGAAACAAAGCCCTGCTTGAACAGCACCCACCCATAGGTGTCCCAGCTGGCGATCAGCGCTGCAGACCGTCGCAGTTCGGCGTCGCTGCGGCCACGGTCTTCGCCGCGTACGCTCGCCGCGTTCAGCATCTGGATCGCTCGCCGGGCGCCCGCCTCGGCCGTCGGCAGGTTCAGCCCCCCATCGCCAAGTGCGAACGCCGCATCGTTCAGTTCGCCCGGATCCTGGCTCTCAGTCGCCACTTTGCTCAGCACGGCTTCATCGCGCCTCCCTTCGCGCAACAGTACCCTTCCCAAAGCCAGCTTGAGGTGCAGGCTGTCCGGCAAAACAAGCAGCCCGGCCCGATAGGTCTTTTCTGCCGCGAGAACGTCCGTCCTTTCCTCCAGGCCGCCAAGCATGGTGGCCGTTCGCTCATCCCTTGGGTTCAAGAGGAGGGCCGCCTTCAGCACATCCACTGCCTCCGCCGTCTTACCCTGAGCTGCGAGATCTGACGCGAGCCTGTGACTTACAGAGGCCTCCTCGGGATGCTCCTTGACCTCGCGCCGCTCGTCTTCGAGCGCCTCCTCTGGCTTGCCCAGCCCGTTCGCCACAAAGCCGTAGCTGCTCCAGAGAAAAGGCTGCCGGACACTCAGCTGCTTTGCCTGATCCAGGCTGGCCGTTGCTGCCGTCCAGTCCTTCCGGCCGATGGCCTCGCCGGCCTGCCGCACAAGCTCCGCCGCCTTGGGATTGTCTTCGCCCGCTGCGGGCGGGTGGTGGTTCCCTGAGGCGTCGGCGCTCGTCAGCTGCACCGGGGGCTCGCTCTCAACTACGTCATCCAGGAACTTGCGGTACGCGGTCCATTCCCCGGCAGGCAGTTTGTTTTCCTTCACCGTCAGCGTCCGCTGGGTCAGCAGGCTGATCCCGCCGCCAGCGGGTCCCAGCGTATAGGTCTTGTCGAGATCAACGAAGGCTGTGTGCACATGCGCCGCCGGGGGCAGGTCGGCGTGGAGACCAGTCGGCAAGGTGAGCCGTGACGTCGCCACCTCCGTACGTTTGCCACCCAGCGGGATCTCCTTGTCCGGTGATGACCTGCGCTCCGTGAATGGGAACCGCAAACCTGGTTCCACAGGAAGAACCCGAAAGTTCTCCCGGTCTCCGTAGGAGGTTGCGTTCAGGTCAAAGCTCATGTGCAACGGCGTCCCTGTAGCTTCCGGAGCATCGGCCGCCGTATTGCTCGTTTGCCCCCGCAAACCTCCAGCTTGCACCAGCCCCTGGGACAGCCGATCCCATTGCGCAGGACCAAGCATATGTAAACTCTGCCGGACAGCCATCTCCTCGTCCCCACGCAGATGGAGGTCGACATGAACCTTCAACGCGCCCTCCCCACTTAGCGTGCCACTTGCCTCAAAACGATCGGAAGCTGGAAATGGCAGCTCCGTGGGGGTCCGGCGCAGCTCAGGGGCCCCGGTCGAGGGAATCACCAGTGCCATCTCGTCCCGGAGCGAGCTGTCCAGGAAACCAGCCGGGGCGATCTCCGGCAAAGTGTTCATCCACAGCTCTCCATACGGGGGATCGCTCGCCACCGTGACCACCTGCGAAAACCAGCTTGGCGCCGGTACCGCAAGGTCCACCTCGCGGTTGGCAGGCACGAGCGCCACCGAGGCCGCGAGGTGCTCTGCCCGTAGCATCGTTGCCAGCAACAGGCTCTTGTCCTTGCTGTCCCCAAACTGGTTGTTCAGAACCTCGTCCGCCCCATGCGGCTGCCACGGCCCCATCCCCAGCGGCACATCGATCGACCCCACCTCGCGAGAAACGTACGTGTACAGCGCAGTGACCCGGGCCTTCGGGGAAGAGATGCCAAAGATGACCTGGTCGGCCTTGGCTTTTAACCCTGGCGTTGCCGCCATCCCATTCAGGCTTAGGCCCCGGTACCACTCCCCCACCTCCGCCCAGCTGTGAAACGTCGTCCATTGAATGGCCGGCGTCACCTCGTCAGGTTCTTCGTCCTCCGGTTTACCGGGTGGGGCTTGCCCCTGGGCCCTGGGGTGAACGGTCGGACGCGTCTCCGCGCCGGACCAGCGGTACACGCGCTCGTCTCCCT
>CAXTGN010000589.1:0-3455 GCA_964243455.1 uncultured Acidobacteriaceae bacterium | reverse complement strand
CAGCGGCCTGCCCTGTTTCTGCTCGACATCATGGTGCCCGGCGGCAATGGCCTGGATGTATGCCGTCGTCTACGAAGCAGCACTGCCCTGAGTGGCGTGCCGGTGATCTTCCTGACGGCTCGGGCCTCCGAGGACGATCGCGTACTCGGGCTGGAACTCGGCGCCGACGACTATATTGTGAAGCCGTTCGCTGTACGCGAACTGCTGGCGCGAATCCGGGCTGTCCTGCGCCGCTCGGAACTGCCGGAAGAGACTGAAGAGAGTCCGGCTGTCCTTACGATCGAGAATCTGGAGATCGATTCCGGTTCCATGCAGGTGCGGGTCCGTGGCGACCTGATCACCACCACGACCACTGAGTTCCGCTTGCTGGAGTATCTCGCGCGGCATCCAGGACGCGTTTTCAGCCGCGACCAGCTCCTGGACGCTGTCTGGGGCGACGCGCGCTTTGTCACACCTCGCAGCGTCGACGTCTACGTGCGGCGTTTGCGGGAAAAGATCGAGGCAGAACCGGAGACACCCCGTTTCCTCAAGACGCTCCGTGGTGCAGGGTACCGCTTTGACATCCCCGCGGTGCGTCTGCAGCCCGTTCTGGCGACGGAACCTGCCGCACACTGAGCCGCATAGCATAGGACCATGACGAAGCGCAGCTTCAGCCTCTTTGGGTACCTGCTCCTTTGGGCAGCCGGAGGCGCGGCCGTTCTGCTCTGTGGCCTGCTGTTGCACACCCGGTGGTGGCTCCTGCTGTCCATCTGGATGGCCGGTGCCGTGGCGGGCGCGTTCTGGGCGAGACGATGGGTGGTTGAGGGTGCCGCCGCTCTGGTGAAGGAAGTGCATCGGTTACCAGAGATTCCAAACTCCCAACCCATTCTTCTGGAATTGTGCAATGTGGCGGAGGCGGTCGCCGCCGCGGCACCCCGGCTTGCCACCCAGGTCGAGGCTGCGGGCGAGAATGGCCGCAAACTGCAGGCCGTGCTGGATTCCATGCAGGATCCGGTAACGGCCATCGATGCCGCAGGGCGGATCAGCTGGGCGAACACACCGATGCTGCAGCTCATGCGGGACTCCCACGGCTCCGTGCGCACCGGCCACTCGCTGGTGCAGACGCTCCGTGCGCCCGAGATCCTGGACTGCGTGCAGATCGCACTGGAGTCTCGGGAAACGGTCGAGCGCCGCGCCGTCTCGGTGCTGCCGGGTCGCATCGTGACCGTAAGCGCCGCACCCATGCCCGACGGGGGCGCGGTGATCGTGATGCACGACATCACACGCATCGAGCAGGTGGAACGAACACAGCGTGAGTTCGTTGCAAACGTCTCGCACGAGCTCCGTACGCCGTTGACCTCGATCCAGGGTTACGTGGAGATGCTGCTGGAGGAGGAAGACGATCCGCACGGAGAGGTCTCACTTGCTTCGGCGGAGCGCCGGCGTGAGTTCCTGGAAGCCATTCTGAAGAGCGCCCGCCGCATGAACCGGATCACCGACGACCTTCTGGCACTGGCGCGGGTGGAACGCGGCGAACGCAAGATTGCTCCCCAGCCCATCGCCGTGTCGCTGCTCATCGAAGAGTGCCTGGAGGCAGTCTCAGGGCTTGTCAAAGAGAAGGGCGGCACCCTTGCCATCGTGGGAGACCCACCCGAGGTCGAGGTGATCGCCGACCCTGACACGATCCTTCAGATCATGAGCAATCTAATCGAAAACGCCCTCAACTACGGGCGGGGCGAAGATGGCTGGGCCGTGATCGAAATCTCCGCGGCACTGCTTGGGGCATCGGAGCAGAACCCCGTGCCCGAGGTGTTGATACGGGTCAGGGACTTCGGGGCGGGGATCGCTTCAGAACACCAGGACCGTCTCTTTGAGCGCTTTTATCGCGTGGACAAGGCGCGCTCCCGGGAGTCCGGTGGAACCGGTCTTGGGCTCGCCATTGCGCATCATCTCGTGCAGGCGCAACGCGGCAGGATCTGGGTGGAAAGTGAGTTGGGGAAGGGCAGCAGCTTTGTGTTCACCTTGCCCTGCGCCAGCGCCGAAGGGAACGGGGTAGCCGCGCGGGAGTTCGAGACCCCCTCGAAGATCTAGCTCTCCGTCGCTGGCGGACGTTTTCACATTCCTTTCACATCTGCTTCTCGTAGCGTTCAACTCCGGCTGGGACGATACCTCAAAGAGCAACCAGTCTGGGCAGCGCTGGACGGGCATTGTGCCCCAGCGCCCGTCTGCGGCGGTCTCCTTCGAGGAATGAATGACAAGTCCCAGCAAGCGTATAGCGGCGCTCATTGCCGCAATACTCGTTTCTGCGTCCGGCGGCGCACAGACAACCGCTGCCCAGAAGACCACAACGCACAAAAAGGCCCGGCGCTCGGCAGCGACGCATCGGACGGCCCCCCGCCGAAAGGCTCCAGTGGAAAGCGCCGAGGCACGCGAACTGCGGGAGATGCGGGAGCAGCTCTCGGGTCAGCAGGCGCAGATCGATGCCCTGAGGACGCAGCTCTCCACACGTGACCAGCAGGTTGCAGCGGCCCAGCAGAGCGCCGCCGAAGCACAGTCGCAGATCTCCTCCGCGGCAACCGCAACCGCCGCCGCAGCCGCACAAAGCACGCAGAATGCTCAGGACGTCCAGCAGTTAAAGGTCTCCGTAGGCGACCTGGCCACCAAGGACGACACTCTCACACAGACGATCGTTCAGAATCAGGCGCATGTCGAGGAGGAGATCAACTCGCCGACCACGCTGCACTACAAGGGTGTAACGATCCAGCCTATCGGCTTTGCGGCCTTTGAAGGCGTGTGGCGTCAGCGAGCGCTCAACTCCGATATCAACACCCCGTTCAATTCCATCCCCTTTCCTGCGGCGCAGGAAGGTCATACCAGCGAGCTGAACTTTTCCGGACGTCAGAGCCGTCTAGGCGCCCTGGTTACCGGCGACGCGGGCAAGTTCAGGTTGGCGGGCTATGTTGAAGCCGACTTCCTCGGAGCCGGAAGCAGCTCCAACAACAATCAGAGCAACAGCTATGTCCTGCGGGTTCGGCAATTCTGGGGTCAAGGGGAAACGGCGGCAGGGTTCCGCGTGACGGGTGGCCAGATGTGGTCGCTGGCCACGGAAGATGCGCGCGGAACCGACAATCGGACCGAGGTCCTGCCGAACACCGTGGATTCGCAATACATGGTCGGCTTCAGCTGGGAGCGTCAGCCCGGTATTCGGCTGCAACAGCGTTTCGGCGATCCAAAGACCGGAACCATGACGCTGGCGCTTGCGCTGGAGCAGGCTCAGATCACGAACTTCACCGTGGCCGGCACCACGAGCGCGGCCATTCCGACCAATTACTTCTTCGGTGGGCCCGGTCAAAACGGCGGCCTTTACAACGCTGCGGAAGGTGCCGGAACCGGCAATGCTGCCGGTACCAGCGCCCTCACCACGTACGCCAACAACGTGGCTCCCGACGTGATTGCGAAGGCAGCCTTTGACGTCC
>CAXTGN010000588.1:511-3456 GCA_964243455.1 uncultured Acidobacteriaceae bacterium | reverse complement strand
CCGACAGATTGAGCAAGTAAGGTGGGCGCCGGATACCTTCCGAGGCAACGTGAGTTTCCATCGCGGCGGGAACAATGTCGCGGTGGCTCGGAACACCAACGTCAACGTGAGTGGCAATGGTGGCCATTGGAACGGCCCGGGCTGGGGTGGTGTCGCTGCGGGCGCGGCGGTGGGCGTCGGCGTCGGCGTTGCAGCGAGCGCAGCGGCGCGCTCGGCATCATACCCGCCGCCGTATCCCTACGGCTACGCTTACCCATACCCGTATCTGCCCTATTGATCATTGAGCGTGTCTCGGCATCCTGGAAAGCTGCCAACCGCTTCCGGCCGAGCGGCGAGATACGGCTCCGGTTCCCTGCTGATGCCGATCCTTGTTCTGCCGGCGGTCGTCCGGTTGGCGAGCCGCAAGCCGGGCAATCGGTTTCAGCCACCTCCGCCGCAGGCCGTCACAGGGCAAACTCCCGTTCGCCAGGATGTCACCGAGTATCTCGAAGACGTCGGGCAAGTGGCCGCGGTAAAAAGCGTCTCTCTCGGGGTCTGTCTCGTAGCCCGTGCCTGGGGTCCTTGATCGGCCTGTCCTTGCCGGCAAATCCCTCCTCATCCGAACGAAACTCGATTGGGCGCCCCGGCCCGCGAGGTTCTGTCGCAAGTTTTGGATGGCTGCGATCGGATCTAGTATCCGAGCCCTGGTTCAGGTTTGGCGGATGATGGCGATCGAGTTCAAGGGCAGCCACTTTGAGCGGGACGTGATCCTGTGGGGCGTGCGGTGGTATGTGGCGTATCCGCTGAGCTACCGCCAGATCGAGGAAATGATGCAGGAGCGAGGCGTCGAGGTCGACCACTCCACGCTGCATCGCTGGGTGCTCAAGTATGTGCCGCTGCTGGAGGGTGCGTTCCTGGTGCGCAAGCGCCCAGTGCGCGGCAGCTGGCGGATGGACGAGACCTACGTACGCATCAAGGGGACGTGGAAGTATTTGTATCGTGCGGTCGACAAGTCTGGCGCCACGGTCGACTTCCTGCTCACGGCCGGGCGGGATCGCAAGGCGGCGCTACGCTTTCTGCGCAAGGCTGCAGGCCGGCATGGTGTTCCCCAGAAGATCACCATCGACAAGAGCGGCGCCAACACCGCGGCGATCGACAGCTACAATGCCGAACACGACGCCGACATCGAGAGTCGCCAACTCGAATTCCTCAACAACATCGTCGCGCAGGACCATCGGGCGATCAAACGACTGACCAGGCCGATGCTGGGCTTCAAGAGCTTCTGGTCGGCGGCGATTACCCTCACCGGGATCGAGATCATGCACATGATCCGCAAGGGCCAGTCGCGCTTCGCAGGAAAGCTGCGTCCAGCGCAGCAGTTCTACTCCCTCGCAGGATAACCCAGTCCACCGTTCCCAAGACCAACTCATCCGCTTCGGAAATTTGCGACAAAACCGACGAGGTCAACTGCCGGCTGGAGCGCGTCATTATGTGCCGTCGCTTACGACTTCGAGGCCGCCGCTCGTCAGGCGGAGCGCAACGGCCGTCCTGCGACCGCATTCGGGATCCGGACAGGGCGTGTTCCCCCTGAGCGCTAGCCTGACTGGTTTGGCCCATCAGCCGTGATGCGGTTCCGGGCCGTGACAGCAAATGCACAGCTTGTTGCCATCCGGATCGCGGAACTAAGCCCCGTAGTAGTTGGGATGATACCAGGGCCGAAGGCCAGGGACGCCCTCGTCGCGGCCGCCGGTCGACAACGCGAGTGCATGGCAGCGATCGACGCAGGCGCGATCAGGCGCGAGCAAGGCGATCATGTTGCCGTTGCCGGGTTCGGCGGCTGCGCCATCATAGGGACGTCCGATCAGGAACAGCGGTTGCTCCGCGCCATCCTGCATCCAGCCGGCCCATCCCTGGTCCGGCTCATGGAAGCGGAGCACGAGGCCGAGCTCCTCCATCATCGCCGCATAGAGAGCGACGGCGTGCGGAAGGTCGGAGATTCCTACGTGGACGTGAGACAACATCTGCTCGGCCGACGGTGGTTTTAGAGTGCGAATTGCGCGCGTTCTGGCAGAGCCCGGAAAGGGTCGGACTCGGCGGTAGCGATTGGGGTTCATGTTTCTGACATGGCCCGCTCGCCGCCCAAGGGCTTGCGGGCGATAATCCAGAAGAAATGAGCATCCTCATTGTCCTGCTTCATCGTTTCGGCCCGGACGATCTGCAGGCCGGCAGCAAGAATGAGCGAGATGCTCGTCGCGCCGCCCTATTGGGTAAAGGACATCGTTGTCCCGAGATGCGGTAATCGGGTGGGTGTGATAGCGGATGCTGCTGCGGCCGGATGTTCTTCCACGGGTCCTTTAAGATCATGACGCGAGAGTGGCATTGAGATGACCTGTCATGCCGCGCAAGCATCAGGCGTAGCTTGTCCCAACCGCATGGTGCCCGGTCCGCCCGTTCTGGGTCACATCGACGCCGAGACGGTCGAGAGCCTGCACAACGGCACGTAAGGTATCCGAGCGCACGTTCCGCTTCCCAATCTCGATCTTGGATACCGTGGAAGCCGACAGGCCTGCCTCGGCAGCAAGCTGTTCCTGGTCAAGGCCGGTCAACATCCGGCCGGCCGCGATCACCCGGCCCCGCGCAATGATCGGGTCCAACTGCATCTGTCTTCTCCGTGTTCTGAGAGCACAGAGATGAGGATGAACCTGCGTGTTTTCAACAGGTTGAGATAGCATTGAGCCATTCTTGGTCGCGGGTTTTGCCAATCGACTCATCGAGAACACCTAGCGACGCTCCCCGCCTCTCAACGGAAGTCTCGCGTCGGCACCTTGATGCCGGAGCCTAGCCGCAGGTCGGGGATGTAGATGTCCCTCACGGGCCGGCCACCAGGATCTGTCATGTCTCGTGCGAGAGACATGACAGATCCAGGCAAGGCAGGTCCGGTTCAGCACGCCGCCGCTGCGCTCGTT
>CAXTGN010000588.1:0-501 GCA_964243455.1 uncultured Acidobacteriaceae bacterium | reverse complement strand
GAGCCATGCTTGTGCAGAGTTTTGCCGATCGACAGATCGAGAATACCCAGCGACGCTTTCCCGCTTCTCAACGGAAGTCCCGCGTCGGCACCTTGATGCCAGAACCGATCCGCAAGTCCGGCACGTAGATGTCCCTGACCGGTCGTCCGCCAGGCCCGGCACCGAGACCGTCCCGCGGATCCGGCGCACCCGGATGCGTCGCGCCGTCGCCACGGCCATGCTGGATCGAGAACGGCTCGTCGCGCTCGCCGACGCTGCGCAGCAGATCCGACAGGTCTTCCAGGCGGTCGGTGATCACGTGGACCACCTCGCCCTCGCGCTGCACGCGGCCGTGGCAGGCGATCATCCCGGCCGACAGCACCAGCCGGCGCTGCTTCTCGAAGCGGTCCGGCCACAGGATCAGGGTGGCCACACCGGTCTCGTCCTCGATGGTGATGAACATCACGCCCTTGGCCGAGCCCGGCTTCTGCCGCACCAGCACGATGCCGGGCACGACCACCC
>CAXTGN010000587.1:0-3463 GCA_964243455.1 uncultured Acidobacteriaceae bacterium | reverse complement strand
ATCTCCGCCGTATCGCTGCCGTGCACAGGAGCGAGATCCTTCCCAGCCCACAGGTCCCGCGCGTGCAGCGTGAACGTGTCCGGATACCCGACATCGGACAGAGCAAACGTGGCAGGAGCCGAGATAGATCCACGATTCAGCAGCAGAACAGCGCGGTTGCCATCCGCCAGTTCACGCGACCAGACTTCCAGGTTGCCCTCTTTTCGCACCCGGCGGCCGGCCCGCCCCAGCCGGTCCTGATCGATTGCGATCAGATCCTTGTTCATCAGGATGGAGCGCGTCTCCGGCGTCATGTGCGCGACGTCGTTTCCGGCGATCAATGGCGCGGCCATCATCGCCCAAAGGCTGAAGTGTGCACGGTACTCGTCGGCGGTCATCCCACCATTGCCCACCTCCAGCATGTCCGGATCGTTCCAGTGACCGGGCCCCGCGAAGCTGTACAGCGGCTCATTCAGGTCGGCGATCGTCATCATGCCGAGTGAGTAGGTCTTTGTGCCGCTCCACTGGTCGGTGATGTCCCCGGTGGTGCGCCAGAGATTTCCGGTCCCATCGCCCGCCCAGAGCCACGGCTTGGCCGTGCCCCACTCACACATGCTGAACACAATCGGACGCCCCGTGTGGTTCAGCGCTTCGCGCATGCTGGCATACGAGGCCTGCGCATTCTGCGTGCCCGTATTGCACCAGTCGTACTTCAGGTAATCGACACCCCAGGCGGCATACTGCGCCGCGTCCTGGAACTCATACCCGCGTGAGGCTGGGCGGCCAGCGCATGTTTTGGTCCCAGCGTCCGAGTAGATCCCGAACTTCAACCCCTTGCTGTGCACGTAGTCAGCGAGTGCCTTGATGCCGGAGGGAAAGCGCTTTGGATCCGCCTGGATGTCGCCATGAGCGTCGCGGGCTCCATGCCAGCAATCGTCGATCACCAGGTACTTGTACCCGGCATCGCGCATGCCGCTGGAGGCGAGGGCGTCGGCCGTGTTCCGGATCAGTTGCTCGCTCACGTTGCAGCCGAAATGATTCCAGCTGTTCCAACCCATGGGTGGAGTCAGCGCCAGGCCCGCATCCACGCCCGGTGCCGGCGCGGTCTGTGCGGAGACCGCGTGTGTCAAAAACCCGAACGTGAATCCGAAGACAAGGCGAATTAAGAGGGCACGACGAACGTTGAACATCTCAAGACCTCAATCGAATACCTGTTGGATAACGATCAGCGCACGAGATTGCACGGCTGGTTTACCAGGGCATCTCGGGTTCCGACGTGAACGTCGAGGCAGGCAGTCCCGCAGCGTTGAAGAGATTGCTCTCGACGACCCCCATCCACCCGTAGCGGACATACACCGGTTGCGGCACGGCCAGGGCGTTGACCAGAACGGTTTCGCCTTCCACACGAGCCTGGGCGGGAACGAACTTGCCGTCCGGGGCGGCCACCTCGAATCCGGATGGGGCCTTGTCGCGGTACGTGAGACCCTCGCCGTGATCGAACCATACGCGTAGGCCGAGGCTCCCGTCCGGCTGCAGTTCGCGCGTGGTCTGACGGTACAAAGGCGACGCATATGAAACCCGCTCCCCGTAAGCCAGCGCGCGCGCGCCGAGAGCCAGGCGTGCGGCCACCGTCTGCTTGTCTGGCGGATGCACATTCGCTGGGGTACCCACATCGAGCGAGACCGTCATTGCCGTGTTGGCCACCGTCAGGCTGCGGCGCTGCGCGTCGCGCACACGCCCCCAGTCCTCTCCGGGCGAGTTGAAGGACGAGATCTGCACAAAGAGGAAGGGCAGGTCGCCCTGAGCGAAGCGCGCGCGCCAATCCCCGATAAGGGCAGGAAAGAGCGTCGCGTAATAGGGGGCACGATCGTGGGCCGAGTTCGTCTCGCCCTGGTACCAGATCCAGCCTTTGATCGCCATGGGAGTGAAGGGCGCGATCATGGCGTTGTAGAGTTCGCCGGGAGCGTACGAGGTTTCAACGGGATGCCAGGGATGGGCAGGCGCGGGCTTGCCGGCAGCTTGCGCGGCTGCGTCTTCGCGCTTCTCGGCTGCAACGGCAGCATCCGTGTCCGCGAGGTGCGCCGCAAAGTGGGCACGGCTGCTGAAGGCCGGCTGAAGAGCAGGGTCGGAGCCAAGCGTGTCCATTGAAACCCAGGAGTCCGCAGGCGTGCCGCCCCACGTGGAGTCGATCAGGCCGATGGGAACGTTCTCCCTGGCCGCGATCTCACGCCCGAAAAAATACGCGACGGCGGAGAAGTGGCGCGCGGTCTCAGGAGTGCAATCCGTCCAATCCGCCTTGATGTCGTTGAGGGGGAAGTCAGAGGCGTTCTTCTCCACCAGGAGCAGGCGCAGCCTGGGGTTGGTGGCCGCCGCGATCTCCGCTTCGCCGTTCTTCACCGGCGTACCCGGCCCGAAACCGGCAAGCGGCATCTCCATGTTGCTTTGCCCTGAGGCAAACCACACATCACCCACCAGCAGATCGGTCGCCGTCTTCTCCGGGCCATCACCGGAGACCGTGAGCGTGTAGGGTCCACCCGCCTTTTCCGGCCGGAGCCAAACGCTCCACTTGCCAAGAGTGTCCGCAACCGCAGCCGCCGTTCCGTCATGGAGGTGGACCGCCAGGTGGGAGCCGGGCGTAGCCCAACCCCACACGTGGATGGGGCGTTCCCGTTGCAGCACCGCGTGGTCGGACAGCATGTGGGGCAGACGCACTTCTGCGCAGGCGACGGTTGAACAGGCAAGCGCACAGGAAACCGCAAGTCGCTTCAATGCTTCACTCCTGGAGCGGACCGGCCATGAGACGCCCGATCCATCGCGGGTCGTATGGTTGCAGCGCCGTGTGCTCGCTCTCTCAAGCTAAGGCCTGCCGGGCACTCCCATTCGTTGTGAACAATAGCATCACGTAACTTTGGTCGTCACGTCGGCACCCGCGGCGGTTCGACCCTGTCCTTAAGCAGTTGGCGGTTGGCTACGGGTACACTGCTGAGAAGCATGGCTACCAGCGAGACAATAGATGTCCAGACCGCACTCATCTCAGAGATGCAGCCCTTTGCGCTGGAACCGGTGCTTGTGGAGCGCATCTGGGGTACCGACGACCTCACTCCCTGGCACCTCGATTCCACTTCAGGAAAGACCATCGGCGAGATCTGGCTGACAGCGGAAAGCTGCAAGGTCGAGAGCGGCACGTCCGCCGGACCCACACTCGCCGAGGTCACCGCAGACTCTCCGAAGCTGCTGGGCGATCCGAACAACGAGGGCTTTCCGCTTTTGATCAAGCTCCTGTTTCCGCGCGAAAAGCTCTCCGTTCAGGTTCACCCGAACGATGCCGAAGCCCAGGCGCTCGGGATGCCGCGAGGCAAGACCGAGTGCTGGTATGTGTTATCGGCCCAACCCGGTGCCGAGGTGGCGGTCGGCTTCAAAGAACCGCTGTCGAAAGACCAGATGAAGGATTCCATCCAGGATGGCTCGCTGGAGTCGCAACTGC
>CAXTGN010000586.1:0-3470 GCA_964243455.1 uncultured Acidobacteriaceae bacterium | reverse complement strand
AGCCGGATGGCGGTCTTTTCCTCGTCAAGGGTGTCGACGGCGCCGAACAGCTCCGCGGCCTTCGCGGTCTTGTTGTTCTGCAGGGGGCCGATCAGGTGAACGTCCACGTTTTGAAGATCCCCCATCTCGGGGGCTTTGGCCTGCATCTCCTGGACGCGGTTCTCGCCGAAGAGCCGCTGCCCGGCGGCGTACGCTTCCTGGATCGCCGATACGGGATGCGTCTTGCTGACCGCCATCAACCTGACCTCCCGGGCATCCCGGCCAGCCCGGGCGCAGGCGGCTTCCAGCTCAGCACGTACCTTTTTCACGTTTTCTGCGATGCTCACAATCTCAGTGTACGAGGGGGCATACCGGCAAGTCCCCGGTTTGTGGGATTGCATCCACAAAGCCTGTTTCTCCGTCTTACAGGGTAGTGGCGTTCGAAGCCGTCGCGGGAGCAACTTCGAGTTCGGAACGGGGTTCGACCCGCTGAGAGCTTCAACAGCAACAAGGAGTCCCAAGGATGTCTACGTCGTTTTCGCTTCACCCCGTTGTGCGCCGCAGCCTCGCCGTGGCTGCCTTTGCTGGCGCAGGAATTGCCGCGGCGGGTGCCCAGACGGCTGAACCCGCAATTCAGCCAGCAGACCCCCAGTCCGCGAGCTCACAACCGTTGAACTTCCAGGCTGCGGCCCTGCCGGTGTTTTCGAGCAGCCTCGATGCTTCACCGTCGAGCTCGTCCCTTTCCACAGGTTATGACGCCGACCAGGCAGCACAAACCCAGCTTGCCTCGGTGGAGAAGTCCGTTCTGCTCCCCGGTGTCAACGCGCAATACGGCCAGCGCCGCCGCTACGGTGCGCCGCGCTACCGCGGTGGCAACACCAACGCGGACGGCTCAGAGAAGTACACCGGCTATGCGGGTGTTGGCTTCAACAGCCCCGTTGGCAATAACTCCAGCTATCTCACCACCAGCTACGGCATTGAGGCTGGTGCGGGACGCAACTTCAACCGTCACTTTGGCCTGATGCTCGAGTTCGATTACGACAAGTTCGGTATGACGGGAGCGACCATCGATAACCAGTCGAACCGAAACTTCGCCGATCCCACAAACTCCAACGGGCTTGATGCCAATAGCCATATCTGGTCCTTGTCAGTGCAGCCTGTGTATCAGATTTACTCAGGTCAGGGTCTGGGTGCGTACATCACGGGCGGTGTGGGTTTCTACCACAAGGTCGCGAATTTCACGCTGCCGCAGGAAGAGGAGTACTGCGATCCCTACTATGGTTGCGGGGTCTACACAGTGAACGGCAATGTGGACCACTACACCTCCAACGCTCCGGGCTTTGACGGTGGCATCGGGGTGACCTACAAGTTCTCCCGTTTTGCTAACGAGCGGTTCTATGCGGAAGCTCGTTACGTTTACATCGACAACTCGTTCAAGCCCGGCATCACGGATGCCACCCTCACCACCTACGCCGGAAACAACTACTTCCCGGAGAACAGCAACACAACGTCCTACTTTCCAATCAAATTCGGCATTCGTTTCTAGTGGTGGTTGATCTAAAGCAATAAGGCCCGCTTCGGCGGGCCTTTTTGCTTTGTCAGCTTCTAAACGCCCACCGGGTAGGGTTTCTCATGCAGGCTTTCGCCCGCGTCGCCGCCGCTCCGTTCAAAGAGCCCCTGGAACAGGCTGAGCAGTCCCGTGTACCAGTAGCCCAGCACAAAGAGCAGCAAAAACGGCATCGTGAAGTAGTTTTCTGTGCTGAGGGCGTACCAGACGGTCCAGGCGAAGTAGCAGCCGATGGCGAGTTCGATCCAGGGAATGATTCCCAGTCTTTTGCGGTATTTTTTGGCTTTGCTCTGCTCGCCCTTCTTCTGGACGCTGTATTTGGGTGTGCGTGCAAAGGCGCTCTTAATGCCAAAAAGCGCCTCCATAACAGCTTTTGTGTTCGTGATGGCAAGTCCTGTACCCATGGCCATCAGAAAGGGCAGGTAGATCACGGTCTTCCACCATGTCCGCGGATACAGCTCTTTCTGGCTGACCAGGTAGAAGCTGGAGACGGACGCCGTGGAGGCAAGGAAGAGCGGAAGGTCGATCAGAAACATCTGCAGTGGGCCCTGCCAGGAGCGGATGATCATGGCCGGCATGAGCAGGGTGGAGAGCACGATCATCAGGGGATAGCTGATGTTGGCCGTGAGGTGATACCAGGCCTCGAGCTTGGTATGGAACGGGGCGTCCGAGCGAAGGACGCGGGGCAGGATCTTCTTGCCGGTCTGGATGAGGCCCTTGGCCCAGCGTGCCTGCTGGGTTTTGAAGGCGGTCATCTCGATCGGCAGTTCGGCGGGACACTCGACGTCCTGGAGGTACTTGAAGCGCCACCCCTTCAGCTGCGCACGGTAGCTGAGATCGGTGTCCTCGGTGAGCGTGTCGTGCTGCCATCCGCCGGCCTCTTCGATGGCCTCGCGGCGCCACATGCCGGCCGTGCCGTTGAAGTTGAAAAAGACCCCGGCGCGGGAGCGGCCGCCGTGTTCGAGGACGAAGTGTCCGTCCAGCAAAATCGCTTCGACCTGTGTCAGGAAGCTGTAGTTGCGGTTCAGGTGCGTCCAGCGTGTCTGCACCATGCCCACACCGGGTTCAGCGAAGTGGTGCACCACGCGCCTGATCCAATCGGGCGGCGGCACGAAGTCCGCATCGAAGATCGCGACCAGCCTGCCCCTGGCGCTCTTCAGACCTTCTTCCAGGGCGCCGGCTTTGAAGCCGTGGCGGTTGGTTCGGTGGAGGTAATAAATGGGTTGCGGGGCGAGCCCGTCGATGCCGGCGGCATAACGCGCCACCACGGCCGCCGCGACTTCTTGTGTCTCGTCCGTGGAGTCGTCCAGCACCTGAATCTCGAAGCGATCGCGCGGGTAGTCCAGCCGGCAGCAGGCATCGACCAGACGGTCGACGACGAACTGCTCGTTGAAGATGGGGAGTTGGATAGTGACAAAGGGCAGGTCTTGTTCGCTGTAGCTGGACGGGGGCTCTGTCGAGATCGCGGCGTTCCGCTTATTGCGGTAGTAGAGCCAGACCAGCTGATACCGATGCAGGCCGTAGAAGGCCAGGATGAGCATGACGAGGAAGTAGGGAACCAGCAAAGCGACATCGAACCCGTTCCAGCGATAGGCATAGCGGAAGGTTCGGTCGGCGTAGTGTGTTCTCCAGTAGTGCCCAAGGCCACGGGATGCAAAGAAAGCGAGCGCATTCAGTGAAGGGTGCAGGGACGGACTCCAGGGTTCAGTCGGAACTCTCTCAATTTTACGTTGGGTTGTCCAGGGAATAGAGCATGGCGCAGAGGACGGGTGGGGTGGGTCTTCGCGGCGATACCTTCGGTTGCCGGAGCGTGCCTGTTGACGCGCTGGGGGTACCGCAGGGGTTCTGCTGGGCTGTGAGGATCAAGTGGTCGAGCTATGAGGCGGGCCTATTACAGCGGCCCAGGCTTGTCAGGGATCGCGAC
>CAXTGN010000585.1:0-3473 GCA_964243455.1 uncultured Acidobacteriaceae bacterium | reverse complement strand
TGGAACGACTGCGCCGCCGCAGCGGGCACGGACAGGCTCACGGCTGCGACGACAACACCGGTCGCGAGAGACTTCGATACCCGCATCATCTCTCTCCGTATTTCCGCTGCACGTTCGTCCACTCCTTGATCACGGTGGCACAGGTTGCCCTGTCAAATGAGCCGCCAGAACCGTAACCAGCTGCTCCAATGAAGTTGAAGGCGGCTCGCAGCCCGAACTCGTTCGCGATCATATTACCTGCGTTCGAAACTCTGTTGATCTCCTCCGGCCGGGTTGCCTCAGGCGCACATATGACAGACTGACCTGCCAGAACACCGATACGTCGCAGGCCAATCATGAAGTTGTCGTCGGAACCGGGCGGCATTGACTGTGGCTGGGCGAACGCGGGAGGACATCCCATGACTAGAGCAACACCGACGATGTAACCGGCCTTGGACACGCAAATTTCCTTTGTGTGGATCTGACGACGCTACGCCTCTCCGTGCCGATGGCACCGTGATCAAGCCTCGGACGTTCGGTCTGCTGGCAACCGAGGCATCCGTCATCTTCCGCAAGAACACAGAATGCACTGACTTCCTCGATCTTCGATCGAGAAAGTCAGTCGTCAGTAGTTCGGTGTGCACACCTGACCGTCGGATCGAAGATGGGTGCCTTCTGGACAAACGACCGGCGGTCGAACAGGAACTGTCGGCGGCGGAGGTGCCGGGTGCCTCGCAGCTGAGATCGGCCCGTTCGGGTAGCACCTGCCATCCGAGGCGCGATGAAAACCAACCCCGCAGAACCCGAGCACCTTGATGACGGGTTTCTCAACCGTCGCTGGCGCCCGCGCCGGAATGCTTGTCGCCCAAGTGGCTTGGGACGCGAGGGGTACCAGACCGGCAACGAGAAAGAAAAACCTAGTTTGCATGGGAAGTCAGCTCCTGCGGGAAGATCTGTCGTCGATATGACCAGGCCCAGCGTGGACCTGTCTGGACGCTTATCTGATGGGACCCGAGCATCGAGAACGGCTTCGACGTCGCTAATCAGCGCTGCGTTGCCGTATCCCGACAGCCGAAGCTACCGGCCGCAGCTTGTTCGCATCAATTCAGATAGGTCAGGGCACCTTTGAGGCCGCCAGCGGCCCTATGTCGATATCTCCGAGCCTCAGCTAACTACAAAACTAATCTGAGGACGGCTCGCTCGCATACTCGCCTTCTACGAACGCATCCTGATGCGCTAGACTTCAGCTAACCTGCTTACAATAAACGGAAATCAGCGTTTGCGCGATCGCAAACCTAGGTCCTGGGTTCCATTGCTACGCTAAAGCTCAGTTTCTCAGTCTCTCAGGCAGTGACGTCGGCGGAGATGCGAACGGGCACCAGCAAGCCGCATCGTATGCGCACTCATGCAAGGCGGGGCATCGCTCATACACTGAACAACCTGATTGATGACGCCGCGGTAACCGGTGCCAGCAGAAACAAGCTCGAGCCGGCAGGTCGGCAAAGATGCTTGCCGGCTTCACCTGTTCTTCGCCTTTTTGTCCTTCGCCTTTGGGTTTGTCGGCCGCAGGGCGAGGATCATCAGGCAGAGTGCATCCTCGAACTTGGGGTCTCGGAGAATAGCCGAGTTCTGCATCGAGGCTATTCTGAGAACGCCGAGGATCGAATGAGTAAGCACATAAGCGTGAGTCTTGTTCAAGGGTGCCAGGGTCTCTGCGCTCGTGCGGTTCCAGCATTGGGCTAGCACCTCAGCGAACTCGTCCTGAAGCGTCGGCAATCCTTGGTTGCTTTTGACAGCGCCCATCAGGATGTGCTGACGCTTCGCGCCAGTTCGGCGAGCGTAGAACCGTATCAGGCCACGAAGGAACTCCCGTACCGCATCGATCGGCCCCGACGGGTCTATCTTGTCGACGAGCTTTCTCATGCTCGTGGCGATGCGCTGCCTCTCCTCCTCCGCGAGCGCGAGCAGTATGGCATCCCGGTCGGAAAAATACTGGTAGAGGGTACCGATCGAAACACCGGCACGCTCGGCAACCACCTTCGTGGTCAATGAGGTCTCGCCGTCAGAGTCCAGAACCTGAGCAGCCGCCTCCAGAATTGTTGCGACGGTCAGCTTGGAGCGAGCCTGGGTCGGTTTCTTGCGAGATTTATCAAGTGGCTTTGGGTCAAGCATCGGGTTGGTTTCCGGTCCCAGAATGCGAGTGGACTAATCGAGGGAAGCTCATGTCTTATCTTCATCGAGTTTCGAAGCGACCGATTGCCACGGAGCGCAAGCAAGCGTCGCTATTTGAATGTGACATTTCGCTTTGAATGGGAAGGAGGGTTTGATGGTGCGGATCACGGTCGACCTCAACCGCTGCCAGTCGTACGCCCAGTGCTGTTTCCTGGCACCTGATGTGTTTGAACTACGCGGCAAGGAGGTCCTGCTTTATAAATCGCAAATCGATGATTCGCAGGCTGACGTCGTGCTTCGCTCTGCTGCCGCCTGTCCTGTGCAGGCGATCCTGGTCGGGTCCTGACTGGAAAGTGAAGTGCTGGGCAGCAAGAAGGGATGAGTGGGTCACTGGATCGGATTGTCATCGTCGGGGCATCACTGGCCGGCTTGCGTGCCGCGGAAGCCCTTCGAGAGGGAGGCTTCCGTGGCTCCCTGATCATCATCGGCGAGGAGTTGCACAAACCCTACGATAGGCCACCACTTTCCAAACAGGTCGCCGTCGGGACGATGCCCGCCGCTCGATCGACGCTAGCAAGGCAGCGTCGGATCGACGCCGGGTGGCGGCTCGGGATCGCGGCTACCGGACTTGATCTTGCCGGACGGTGCGTCCTGCTCGCAAGTGGTGAGCGCGTCGCCTTCGATCGCCTGTTGATCGCGACCGGAACGCGCGCCCGGCGCTGGACACCCGCCGAGGAAGGCGCCCTCCATGGCGTACTCACGTTGCGGACGCGCGATGACGCGGCGGCGCTCAGGTCGGCGTTGATCGCGGTGCCGAAGCGCGTCGTGGTCATCGGGGGCGGCTTCACCGGCTCGGAGATCGCGTCGGCTTGCTGCGAACTCGGCGTGCCCGTATCCCTGATCGAACACAGCGAGACACCGCTTGCCGGTGCGCTCGGCTATGTTGTCGGCCGCATCGCGGCATCGCTGCAAAGCGCCCACGGCGTAGACCTGCGCTGCGGCGCGTCGGTGAGGCGACTGGAAGGCGATGGGGCGAAACACGTTCGCCGCGTGCACCTGGGTGACGGGGAGGCAATCGCAGCCGACCTGGTCGTCGTTGCCCTGGGCTCCGTGCCGAATGTCGAGTGGCTGGAGGGCTCTGGCCTGGCCGTGAGCCGGAGAGGGGTTGCCTGCGATCCCGGTTGCCGGGCTTACGACTGCTACGGCATGGCTATGGATGACATCTTCGTCGCTGGGGACGCGGCCCGCTTCCCGCACCCGCTGTTCAACTTCGAGTTCATGACTCTGGAGCACTGGGGTAATGCGGTCAGCGGAGCGGGGGT
>CAXTGN010000584.1:0-3482 GCA_964243455.1 uncultured Acidobacteriaceae bacterium | reverse complement strand
CACGTCTCGGAGTTGCTCTCCATCAGCGACCACGGGAGGTGGACGCCTGCTCTGGACGGCTCAGCATCCCTTCACATACGGGACGTGTCCGGCGCCGAGGCCTGCGTTGCGACCGCGGTGGAACGTATCGCGTCCGGCCTTTTGCTGACCGGCTCATGCAAGGACACAGGGACGACGCTTTACTCCGCAGAGGATCGTTACAACTTTCTGCCCGCGCGGCACACAACGACGGACGAACACACAGGCCCACTCGATTTCGTCTGGTCCCAGAACATCAAGAAAGAAGCCGACGATCTGGTTCCGACCAGCGGTTTTAAGTCGCCTGTCGTCATGTTGCAGCAGGGCCCAGTGTTCGCTGCCCTCTTGCCTGATCTCAACGATCGCCATCTCGAGACGCGCGCTGGATCTGGACGTCACCTTTGGCCCGTATCCCTGGATCTCCTTCGGCGCGATCCCCACCGAGCCCCACGATCACAGCTTTTTCCGCCGCTCGCCGAAGACAGCCCTGGTGCCCATCGCTGACACGATCCACTACGAGTACACCCTTGTCCTCTCCGCGGAACCGCCCAGGCAGGGTTATCGCCGGGCCGTTCGCCTGCTCTGGCAAAATGCGGGACATCCCCAGGTGCTCACCTCAGCGCTGGAACAACAAAATGCTTTGCGTCCGGAACTGAATTCCTTCGACTCCTGGCGACAGGAAGCCTGGGGCACCGACACGAAGCGCGAGTACACCAACTTTCCCTGCGGCGAACACCGCTGCGGCACACTCGCCAGCAACCGCAACCCCAACGGTGATTGGAAGAACACGCAGCCGGATGCCTGGTTCAACGCATGGTTCGAAATCCTGCGAACCGCGTACGGGTGGTATCTCTTCGGCCGTTCCCACCACGATGCCCGCGCGATGGCCGACGCCGAATCTGTACTCAACTTCGCGCTGGCATCTACGCGAAACAACGGTGCCTTCTCAACCATCTATCTTCTCAAAGACAAACAGTGGCTCCCAGGAGATGGGTGGGCCAGTTACGCCGACAGCTATCACACCTTCTCCATGTCCTGGACAGCGTACTGGATCCTTCGCTGGGCAGAGGACCTGGTTCCGCAGCGCAAGGCGGAGAACCTCACCTTTCTTCGGCCCTACGGAGATTTCCTCCTCCAACATCAGCAGCCCAGCGGCGTGATCCCATCCTGGTATACCGCCACATCCCTCGAGCCGCGGACCGAGTTCAAGGACTTCAACGCAGAGACTGGCGCCTCCGCTCTGTTCCTCGTCGCGCTGGCACAGAGCACGAGCGACCTTCGCTACTTACACGGTGCCGAGCGCGGCATCGACTTCGTGCAGCGGGAGGTGCTCCCACGACAACGATGGTTCGACTTCGAAACCTTTCTCTCCTGTGCGCGCAAGGACTTGACTTCTACGATCCGTGGACAGCGCAGTACCCGCAAAACAATCTCGCCGAAATGCAAACGGTGCAGGCCGTGCTCGCCCTCTATACCGTCACGCATGAGCAGCGGTACCTGGACCTCGGCTCACAGATGCTCGACTATCTTCTCCTCACGCAGCAGGTGTGGAATACCCCACAGTTCACCCCCATGCTCCTCGGCGGCTTCACCACGCAAAACACCGACGCCGAGTGGAGCGATGCCCGCCAGGCCTACATGGCCACACTGCTCGCCGACTTCTACCGTGCGACCGGTTCGTTCGAGTACCTGGAGCGTTCTGTCGCAGCCGCGCGCTCCACCTTCGCCGTCGCTCCCTGGGAAAACTGGGCGCACACAGGCTACATCGATGAACCCGGAGCGCTCACCGGTTTCATTGGGGCACGGGCAGCGCCATGACCTCGGTCGAGATGCTCACTCCTACCTTCGGCGACGCCTTCATCGACCTAAGCACCAACCTGGGCGTTGGCATCGACGAGTGCACCCTCACGGATGTACGTGTGCAAGGCAACAGCATCTCCTTCGGCATCGCCTCAGGGGCCCAGCCACGCACCTTTCTCCTACGCGTCACTGGAGCAGACCCGCACCAGACCTACACCATTCGTTGGAACGGCAACGCGCCTCGACGCGTCTTAGGCTCGCAATTACTTGCCGACGGCCTTCGCATCGGTCCGCTTTCCTAGACCACTCAGATGGCAAGCACACATCCAGGAAACAGGAGGACATAACCATGCTCAAAGGCATCTCCCCACTGATCAGTCCAGATTTTCTCAAAGCGCTCCACGAGATGGGCACGGGGACGATATGGTCTTCGCGGATGCTCACTTCCCTGGCCACGCTCTTGGCAAGCGGGTGCTGCGAGCAGACGGGATCACCATTCCGCCGCTGCTGGACGCCATCGCCCCTCTGTTCGCGATCGCCTCGCTCGCCATGATGCAAACCGACTCCCCTGGCGAACTCGATCACGCGATGGAGGCCGAGTACGTCACATCCATCAGGCGCCACGCGCCCGACACTCCGATGCTGCAACGCCAGGCGCGTCAGGAGTTCTACGCCAGAGCCGCGGCGTCCTTCTGCATCCTCATCACGGGGGAGACCCGGCCCTACGGCAACATCCTGCTTCGGAAAGACGTAACGCTGTAACGCGCACTGACCGAGGCCTACCCGCCCGGACAAGCGCCGACCTCAATCGTCTTCAAAGCCCCTGTTCCAGTGCGCAATGACACGTGTCTCGCGCTCGAAACCGAGCACGCTGACTGCGCCTGTCCCTAAGGCAAACAGCTGCCCTCCGGTCGCCGGCAGGCCGATCCAACGCGCGGCCAGAATGCGCAGAATGTGCGCATGGGCGAACAGCGCAACCTTACCCCCTTGTGGCACCGCAGTCAGCGCCCGCGCGATCACCTGGTCTGCCCGTTCGCCTACATGCACCACGGGCTCACCACCGACGATCGGCCGCGTCCACACGCTCCACTCCGGATCGTTGTACTGGGCCCGCATCTCCTTGGTCGTCTTCCCTTCGGACTCTCCGTAGTTCCACTCCTGCAGATTCTCTTCGGCCTGCATCACATCCCCGAATCCCGCAATCCGCGCCGTCTCCTGCGCGCGCTGACGGGGACTCACCAGCACCGCCGCAAATTGCGTCCCCTTGAGATAGTCCCGCAACTCCTCCGCGCGCTCCCTGCCGTGATCCGTCAGAGGGATGTCGGTAAAGCTCGTGTGCGCTCCACTCAGGCTCCACTCCGTCTCCCCGTGCCGCACCAGCCAGAGCTCCGTCTTCGCATCACTCATCTCGTTCTCCTCGTCCCATTCTCCACTACGGACTTCGGTCGATAGCGCCCAGCCCGGAACCAGCTTCCACTCTTAGACATCCAACATCTCGTCGGTCCATTCATCGACCTCAAACCCCTCGAACACCAGGAGCCCGCATGATTCCCACCAACGGTTACGCCGTCCATTCCCGCACCGACACGCCCGCGCCATTCCAGTACGAGCATCGGGACCCCGGCCCCAAGGACATCGTGATCGATATTGAATTCTGTGGCATG
>CAXTGN010000583.1:0-3487 GCA_964243455.1 uncultured Acidobacteriaceae bacterium | reverse complement strand
GCCATCGGATGGCGTGGTGCAGGGCAACGTGCCACCGCCATCGACCGTGGCGTGCCAGTCACGGCCCATATCGGGGCCGCAGGTTGGGTCGTTGCCGACGACCACCACGGCAGCGTCGGACTCACGTGCCGCAGTGATGGCTTCCTGGTTGGTCTCACTTGCCGCATAGTTGACGCGCACGTAGGGGCCGACTGCTGTGCGGATGCCGTCCAGGGGCGTGACCTTGTGCGGCGGCGTCCCACCGTACCAATCCCAGCGCACCGCGTCCGCCAGGGGACCGATTACCGCGATCGACTTCAGGCCGGCCTTCGCGAGCGGGAGCGTGTTGTTCTCGTTCTTGAGCAGGACCACAGATTCCAGGGCCATCCTCTCGGAGACGGCGCGGTGCTCCGGGCTGTCCCAGGGCTCAGCCGGCGTGGCTACCGGCGCCCCCTGCCGCTGCGAGGCGGATGCGGGCTCGCCAACCGGCGGCTGCCCCTCCGTGCCTGCGGCCTTCGGCGCAACGTACTCCTGGCCGGGGTCGAGTAACCCGAGTTTCAGGGTGATGACGAACTTGCGGCGCAGCAGGGCATCGATCTCGGGCTCGGTTACCGAGCCTTCCTGGACCGCGGCTTTCGCCTCGTCTTTATAGGTGTCGAGAAACTGATTGATCCCGGCATGCAGGCACGCGATCACCGCCGATTTCTGGTCGGGAAAGCGCTTGTGGTCGGTCCATAGCAGCTTGACCGCACCTCCATCAGACGACAGGACATCCACGCCCCACTTGTCCTCCACAATCGACTTCAGGATGGGATTGACGACCATGGGCGTGCCGTTCCAGGCGTTATAGCTGGCCATCACGCCGCGCGCGCCCCCATCCACGAAGCCCATACGGAAGGGAACCGAGTAGTACTCCCAGAACAGGCGCTCATCGAAGACCGAGTTCGACTTGGTGCGCAGGTTCTCATTGCTGTTCGCGAGGAAGTGCTTCAACAGCGCCGCTGCCTGCCAATGGTCGGGGTTGTCGCCCTGCAGACCGTGAACGAAACTGACCACCATCGTTCCGTTGAAGAAGGGGTCTTCGCCGTAAACTTCTTCACTGCGGCCCCAGCGCGGGTCGCGCGCCAGATCGGCCTGCGGACCCCACTGCATATAGATCTGACGGTCGTACTTCGGGGTCTCTGAGATGTACCGCGCCTCGGCGCCTTCCACCGCGGCAGCCTGGCGAACCAGGTCCGGATCCCAGGTCTCGCCCATGCCGGGCGGCTGCGGGAACTGCGTTGTGAAAACAGGGCCGCGACCGCGGCGCTCTTCGCGCTGCACCACGCCATGGATGCCCTCGGAGCTGCCGAAGCTCTTCACGCCCAGTCGCGGGACGCCGGTGTCCGTGCTCAGGCAGCTGATTTTTTCGTCCACCGTCATGTGCGAAAGCAGATCGTTGATCCGGGCGTCAGCGGGTAGTGCAGTGTTGCGAAACGCCGGGGGTTGTTGCGCTCCGCCCAGTCCACCCGAGATCAGAGAGGCGAGGAAAAAGACCCCGAATCGAACGGTGCAGGAACGCCGTTTATGCATGCAGAAAGTCACTTTGTGACGCAGCGGGAAGGCCTCGGGGGCGGTGTGCCCTTGAGAAGGGTGGGCGGCGTCAGTGAGCTTTGTCAAGGCTGTCGTCCGATGGGCATTGTTTGCACACGCGATATTTCTGCAGCGGGGGCTTGGCAGATGGTGGCTTCCAGGAGTGTTCAGGTCGGACAAACAGAAATCCCAAAGAAACCGGTGGAAAACCCGACAAACACCAAAGACAGCCGAAACGCGACGCGGTAGGCTGGAGCCAGCCGGGGTTGACCAAGTAGGTTCCGGGTCCCGCAGGGAAGACCGCGATGAAGAGATTGCCGCCGCATCGATACGCCGCTCTCATGGCGCTCGGCTGTGCTTTGCTGCCCGGGCCGCATGCTTTTGCCACCAAGGGGCAGGAGGAAGGCTCGCCTACCGCCGTGCTGCTAAGCCGGGCGCGGACGCTGGAAGGGCGCGGCAGGCTGGATCTAGCCAAACAGGACTGGTCGCAAGTTCTTTTGCTGGAGCCGAACGATGCCGAGGCGCTCGCGGGCCTGGTGCGGGCGGCGCGTGCCGAAGGGCGCACCGGTGACGCGGCGCAATATCTCGGCCGGTTGCGGGCGACTCATCCCAAAGATCCTGAGCTTGCGCGCTTGGAGAGCGGCGGAAAGAGCAGCGACGCCGCGGCGGAGCTGGCCGAGGCTGACCGTCTTGCCCGAGCCGGCGATAACAAGGCAGCATTTGCCCTGTACAGGCGGGTGTATGGCCTGACTCCTCCTTCCGGGGCGCCGGCTTTGGCGTATTACAGTGCGGAGGCCGCCACGGAGGAGGGCCGGCCGCAGGCAATTGCAGGTCTTCGTGCCCTGGCGGATCGTTACCCGTCGGATGATCGCTACAACCTGGCCCTGGGACGCGTGCTGCTGGCGAGCGCACGGACCAGAGCCGAAGGCCGCACGCTGCTCGAGCGGTACCCGGGCAACCCGGAGGCCGTGGCCGCGCTTCAGGCCAGTGGGGGCCATAGTGAGGTGGCCAACGGGCAGACAGTGCCGCCACGCGAAGGGGTATCGTCACCCAAACCGCTCGCGAAACCCGCGCCCGGAACCCCGATGGCTGCCGTCGTTGTTACTCGACACGAACCGACGACGACGGCGGCCCTGTCGGGCAGGCCCTCGTTGCGAACGGTGTCGTCGACGGCGAACTCCGGGCATCATGCAAGCTTTTTGACGGAGGAGCAGGCAGGCTTTGCCGCCTTAAGCCAGCACCGGACTGGCGATGCGGAGCAGATTTTCCAACAGATTCTGACCCAGGATGCAAACAATCCCAGAGCCCTGGCCGGGTTGGGGTATGTACGGCAGAGTACGGGCAATCTGAAGGAGGCCGTGACGCTGTTTGAGCGCGCGCAGGAGAATGGCGACCGGAGCCTCGCGCTAACGCGGACCCTCGTGAATGCGCAGTACGACCTGGCCCTGCAGCAGGCGACGGCAGCGCGCAGCCGAGGCGATCTGGCCGGCGCCGAGACGCAGCTTCGCGAAGCTACCCGCGAAAGGCCGGGCAATCCAGAGGCGTTGGAGGCGCTGGGCACGGTGCTGCTGCAGAGCGGTCGCGTCGAGGAGGCCATTCCCATCTTCACGCGACTGACGCAGGTCCGTCCCATGAGTCCGGCAGCATGGCGTGGGCTGGTGATCTCGCAGGCGAGTGCAGGGAAGGGTGCGGCGGCCCTGGCAACAGACACCCGCGTTCCCCTGGATGCCAAGAGTCCGCTTCAGCAGGACCCGAGTTATCTGCAGGCCCTGGCGACGGCGAGGTCGGCCGCCCCGGGTACTCAGGTGGCCAGGGTGGAGCCGCCAGCGGCGGTTCGGCCTCCGTCAACGGCATCACCAGTGCCACTTCCATTAACGGCGCCAGCGGCTACGTCAGCGGTTCACTTGAATCCGCCGCCGCCTCCGCCGCCAGCGCT
>CAXTGN010000582.1:0-3492 GCA_964243455.1 uncultured Acidobacteriaceae bacterium | reverse complement strand
TGCGCTTGCCCAGGCCCCGGCCGCGGAGGTCGTGCAGCACGACGAGCGACCGCAACAGCCGATCGGCGCCAAGGCCCTCCAGCCCGCCATAGCCGACGATCGCACCCGCATCATAGCGGTAGAAGGCGCGACCCGGTTCCGCCAGATCGGAGGTTGGAAGTCCCGCAGCTGCGAGGACATGCGCCATGCTGTCGATCGCCCCGGGATCGAGCTTTGTTGCGATAAGGGTAGTCATGCTGCGCCGATCCGGACCGCGAGCGCGGCGAGTGTCACCAACAGCACCGGGATCGTCAGCGTCGCGCCGACCTTGAAGTAATAGCCCCAGCCGATCCGGATGCCCTTTTGACCGAGGACGTGCAGCCACAGCAGCGTCGCGAGCGAGCCGATCGGCGTGATCTTCGGGCCGAGGTCGCAACCGATTACGTTGGCGTAGATCATCGCTTCCTTGATCGCGCCCGTGGCGCGCGTCGCGTCGATCGACAGTGCGCCCACCAGGACGGTCGGCATGTTGTTCATCACCGACGACAGCAGCGCGGCGATGATCCCGGTGCCGAACGCCGCGCCCCACACGCCGCCTTGCGCGGTGCGATCGAGCAGGCTGGCAAGATGATCGGTCAGCCCCGCGTTTCGCAGGCCGTAGACGACCAGGTACATGCCGAGGGAGAAGATCACGACCTGCCACGGCGCGCCGGCCAGCACCTTGCGCGTCTGGATGACGTGACCGCGCGCGGCGATGATGAGCAGGAGGATTGCGCCGGCAGCGGCCACGGCGCTGACCGGTACGCCGAGGGGTTCAAGGAGGAAGAAGCCGGCGAGCAGCAGGGCAAGAACGACCCAGCCCGCCTTGAACGTGGCACGATCGCGGATCGCATCACCGGGCTTGCGGAGCTGCGCCACATCGTAGCTCGCCGGTATGTCGCGCCGGAAGAACAGCAGCAGCGCGACCAGTGTCGCGGCGATCGACGCCAGATCGACCGGCACCATCACCGAGGCATAATCGGCAAAGCCGATCCGGAAGAAGTCGGCCGACACGATGTTGACGAGGTTGGAGACGATCAGCGGCAGACTGGCGGTATCGGCGATGAACCCCGCTGCCATTACGAACGCCAGCGTCGCCTTGTCCTTGTACCCCAGCGCGCGCAGCATCGCGATGACGATCGGCGTCAGGATCAGCGCCGCGCCATCATTGGCGAACAGCGCCGACACCGCCGCGCCGAGCAGCACGATCAGCACAAACAGCCGGCGACCATGCCCCCGGCCCCAGCGCGCGACATGGAGCGCCGCCCATTCGAAAAACCCCGCTTCATCGAGCAGCAGGCTGACGATGATGATCGCGACGAACGTCGCGGTCGCATTCCAGACAATACCCCATACCACCGGCACGTCAGAGAGCGAGACGACCCCAACGAGCAGCGCGATTGCCGCTCCGCCCAGTGCGCTCCATCCGATGCCCAGGCCCTTGGGTTGCCAGATGACGAGCGCGATCGTGGCGACGAAGATGGCAAGAGCTAGCAGCATCAGGCGATGCGCTGACCCGAGGCGTCCACGACCTTTTCGCCGTCTTCCTTGGCAAACGCGCCCTGTTGGGGCTCGGGCAGCAGATCGAGGACCGCTTCGGAAGGTCGGCACAGCTTCACGCCGAGCGGCGAGACGACCAGCGGCCGGTTGATGATGACCGGATGCGCCATCATGGCGTCGACCAGCGCGTCGTGGGACAGCGACCTGTCGCCCAAGCCCAGCTCCGCGTAGGGCGTGCCCTTTTCACGCAGCAGATCCCGGGGCGTGATCCCGGCGCGCTTGATCAGCTCGACCAGCAGCGCGCGCGATGGCGGCGTCTTTAGATATTCGACCACATGCGGCTCGATGCCGGCATTGCGGATCATCGCCAGCGTGTTGCGCGACGTACCGCATTCGGGGTTGTGATAGATGATGATATCGGTCGTCATCACGCCACGTCCGAACGGGGCGAGGACGCTCCTTCTCCTTGCCCGATCTCGCGCACCTTCGCGCGCAGCGCCGAGGCTTCGAGCTTGTCGATCGGCAGCGCCGTGAACAGTGCGATCCGGTTTTCGAGGTAGCGTAAGGCGGTAACGAACGCTCGCCGCCTTTCCATATCGGTGCCTTGCACCGACGAGGGGTCTTCAATCCCCCAATGAGCCGTAATCGGGTGGCCCGGCCAGATCGGACAGACTTCGCCAGCTGCGTCGTCGCAGACGGTGAACACGAAATCCATAACAGGTGCGTCGGGCACCGCAAACTCGTCCCAGCTTTTCGAGCGCAGCCCCTCAATCGGGTAATCGATGTCCTTGAGCAGGTCGAGCGCGTCGGGGTTCACTGCGCCCTTAGGATAGCTTCCGGCTGAGAATGCACGGAACCGGCCTCCTCGCTTCGCAAGTGCGCTCTCGGCAAGAATAGAGCGGGCAGAATTGCCCGTGCATAGGAACAGGACGTTGAATTTGCGATCGGACATAGTGGGCTCCATCAGCAGCAAGGCACCAATTCGGCGACTAGCGGTGCGCACAGCTCCGCTGAACCGCCGCAACAATCCTTGACGAGGAACAGGGTGAGTGACCGCAGCGCATCGAGATCGGCGCGGTAGATGATCGAGCGGCTATGCCGTTCGGAGCGGACAATGCCAGCACGAGCGAGGATACCAAGATGCGCCGACATTGTGTTTTGCGGCACATCGAGCTGGCGGGCGATTTCGCCGGCCGCCATGCCCTCCGGTTCTTGCCGCACCAGGAGACGGAAGACATCGAGGCGCGTCCCTTGCGCGAGCGCACCGAGCGCGGCGATAGCTGACTCGTTATCCATATATCTAGCTTAACGGATATGTTTGGTCTTCGCAATAGGAGAGGGCTGGCGAACCTCCCGGGGGTCACTGAGCGCCTTCGCAAATCTCGCTAATTGCTCGCCATGGCTCGCTAAGGTTCGATCATTGGCGACAGAACATTGCGTCGATCATCGCAGATGATCTCAGTCGGGATCCGTCGCCTTGGCGGAGTAACCGTGAACGCCACCCGCATCCTTTGGGGCCAGGTCCTCACCGTCTGTTTGATCGCGTTAGCCTTCATCTGGGGCGCGACGCAGTGGACGGCCGCGCAGCTCGGCTACCAGGCCCAACTCGGCCACCCTTGGTTTATGGCCGGCCGCTACCCGGTCTATCATCCGCCCGCCTTCTTCTGGTGGTGGTTCGCGTATGACGCCTATGCGCCGCACGTCTTTCAAACGGGCGCCTACATCGCCGCTGCGGGCGGGTTCGCGTCGGTCATCGTGGCGATCGCCATGTCCGTGTGGCGCGCACGGGAAGCCAAGCATTCTGAGACCTACGGCTCCGCCCGGTGGGCGACCGAGCGGGAGGTTCGCGCCGCTGGCCTGCTGGGGGAGGACGGCTTGTTGCTCGGCCAGCTCGGCAAAGCCTACGTGCGGCACGAGGGCCCCGAGCACGTCCTGTGTTTCGCGCCCACCCGGTCCGGCAAGGGCGTGGGCCTC
>CAXTGN010000581.1:0-3494 GCA_964243455.1 uncultured Acidobacteriaceae bacterium | reverse complement strand
GCGACTTGACTCATCACGACATAGATTAGTCCCGATATGTCGCATTGTGGTGAGTAATCCCTACGACTTATTGGCTGTTTCTGCAATCAACGAGGCCTGGAAGCGTGCAGCCTCCACAGTTCCTTACGCACGCCTTCGCAATCTGCGAGGGAGGCGTGGTCTGGCAAGACCACGCCCGGTAAAGGAGCGGCACGATCACACCTCATAGATCGACCGAGGTACCTCATTTTTCTTGTGCGTATGCGTGCTGAAGCTCTTTCGTCTTCTCAGAGAGCAATCTGGCGCCCGGTTTTACGAGGCCAGGATCGTCCAAACGAATGCCAAGCGAAGCAAGCAGCTCCTGCGGTTCGGTATCGAAGCCGCGGCGGAGCAGCGTCTCATACTTGCCGGCAAAGGCAGGGTCAGTGTGGCTCTTCTCGAAGAGCGCGACGGCAATTACGGAAGCATAGAGGTAGTTAACTAGGTAAAGAGGATCTTCAAAGACGAGCGCCTTACGCATCCAGCCGCGCGACTGTCCGATATCGGAAACGGGCCAGTACTCATACGGGGCAAGGGACGCCCGATAAAGTGAATCGATCTTAGTTCGGTCGAGCAAAGGCTTGCCGACACTCTCGGTGTACAGGCTCCGCTCAAACTCTGCTTCTTCGGCAGAGACGAAAATCTCTACCGAGATCTTCCAGAGCAGCCGCTCCAAGGCATAGGCCTTTTCGGCTGGCGTCTTGGCCACCTCCGTTGCATGGTCGAGCAGCAGCAATTCATTAAAGATTGCGAAGCCTTCAGAGAAGTAGTTTGGACCCGAGCGCTCGTAAATGGGCGAGCTGCCAGCGTTCATCAACTCATGGTGAATCGCGTGTCCACCCTCGTGAGCGATGGTGCTTACCTGACGAAGAGAACCGTCGTAGCCACTGAAGTACAGTGCTGTTGGGGCCTCGTACACATGAATGGACGTCCCGGTATTTGCCCGGCGAGCGCCCCCTGCCAGATCGAGTCTGCCGTTGGCCGGATTGAGAAGGGCGGCGAAGCGAGCGGTGTAGTCCGGTCCAAGAGGCTGCAGTGCCGACAGGATGAGTCGTTTGGCCTCAGGCAACGGGATCGCCGGAACCTTGGTAGATGCCAGATCCACCTCGGTTGAAAGCACTGGAGAGACGCCGAGAACTTTTCCGGCGTGTTGCGCCAAGACCTCTTGACAGTGACGGTAGGCCGCGGCCTCTGTCTGCACCGCCGCGAGCGTTCTCGTCACCAGAGCATCGCTCAATCCCCGAAGCTGGTACTTCCGGTCCGCTGCGTTTTTATATCCCTGAGCGACGGCGTCCCTGTTCTCCAGTTCGACGATGGTTCCCAGCAAGGTAGCTTCCTCAGGGGCTGCCTGATCGTAGGCGTTGTTCCAGGCTTTAAGAGCCTTTCGCCGCATTGCTGTATCAGCGGCAGTTACGTCCTTTGGATGCCTTAATGGATCGTTGATTCGGTCGTAATTATCACCGAGGCTGTTGAGAGCCGGCACATAGACGGCGCCGCGGTACCGTTCGGCTTCACTGGAGAGGGTGTGGGCCGCATCCCGCTGGGCGCCTTGCGCGAGCAAAGCGTATCGACCTAAAGAGCGGGCCTGCCCAGCTGAAAGCCGCACAAGCCGCTCGTTCATTGCTCCTTCAAGCACGGATTGGTCGGTTTCTACTTCATCTTGAGCCTGCTTCGCCGTCTGATCCTGTGTGTCCTCCAGCGTACGCACCGTTAGAAAAGCGTCGTGCGTCTGGAGAGCGGAAAGCAGCGCCTCGCAACGGTCCCATTCACTCGGCAACAGCTCTACACTCGCGGAGTTGACAGCCGCTACCTCAGGAGACACCCGGGCATGCAGGGCAGCGCGGCTTGAGATCTCGGCTTCGCTGGAGGGGAAATATAAGGTCGGCGAAAGGTGCGCCGTAACGAGATCGGTTTGGCCGTAGACCGGAACTGCGGCCAACAAGACTGCGCAGATACGAGTGGTCGCAAGATACCTCTTCCTTGCTGAACCACGCATGAATCCGGGTCGTTTCAGGTTTCTGCAGCTCGCGATGTTCATAGAGTATCGTCGCAAATTGGGGCAGTAGAGGTCTTTCCCCAAACAAACCCTTTGCACCGGAAGGCGTTTCGCAAGATCTATGGCGAGACTATCGGTGAATGTCAGCGACGATTACGCCTGAACAAAGCGGAGTCGCTGCTGCGCAAACGTGACATTTCCTTGGTGAACGTCGCCCTTGAGTGTGGATTCGCGAACCAGGCCCACCTCTCGCGCTCTTTCAAGTGCGCTTTCGGCAGCACGCTAGCTCGCTACCGAGCGGACCAAAAGTCCGATAACGAGCCCCCACAAAAAATGTTGACGCTCAGTAGAAACGACAGGGTAGTGCGTCCAGTCGAAATGTCAGTGTAAATTCCTCTCCGTCGTCGTGCGGTGGACCGGCATTTCCACCGCGGCGCGCGAGCGTGTTTTCTCGTCGAAGTCTGGCCCGTAGATCGTGCGGGCCCGCTTCTTGTATCCGTCCTTCTCGCTGTTGGTCATGACCTTCGTCGCGAGCTTGAGATCCTGCTGCGCCTTTACTAGAGCAAGGGCTTGTCCCAGGCGCTTATTGTCGACGACCGCCGCGTGACTGACACGCTGGTCCTTGCTGAAGACGCGATAGGGAAGCACCTGACCTCGCCAGCGAACTTCCAGAGGCTTGTCCCAGTAGTCGAACAGTTCGACGTACTGGCCTTCCAGGCCCTTCGCTACATCGGTCTGCTCCAGGATGATCTGCTTGCGGTCGTAGTGGAAGGTGAGCTGGGCACCCACGGAGCGCTGTTCGCGGTGACAGAGGATATCGTTCAGTCGAGGCGTGGCCGTTCGCAACGGGCGGTGGAGATCTTGCGTTCGGGCTGCCGGCACCGCGAAGCGCTCGTTGTAACGCTTCATGAACGCGGGCAGGAAGGCGTTGCCGGCCGTCATGTCGCTGACACCGGCGAGCCGTAGCTCCTTCACAAGCCGATCCTGCAGCGTACGGTTCGCGCGTTCGACACGGCCCTTGGTCTGGCTGGAGTTCGCGCAGAGGATCTCGATGTTCAGCTCGGAGAGCGCACGTCCGAACTGAGTCATGCCCTGGCCGCCCTTGGTGTCCTGGCGCACAACGCGGAAGGCGGAATGCTTGTCGGAGTAGAAGGCGACAGGCCTGCCGTGCTCGTGCAGGTAGCCACGCAACGCGGCGAAGTACGACTCAGTGCTCTCGCTGGGCACAAACCGCAGCTGCATCAGCTTGCTCGTGGCGTCGTCCACGAAGACCAGCAGGGTGCAGGGCTCGGCGCGATCCTCAAACCAACGATGCTCTGAGCCGTCGATCTGGACCAACTAGCCGTACGACTCGCGGCGAAGCCTGGGCTGGTGGAAGGTCTTGCGCTGCTTGCGCGAGAGCCAAACGCCTTCTGCCATCATCCAGCGCCGTAGAGTCTCGCGGCCCACGTGAATCGCATGCCGCTCCGCGAGTGCCTCG
>CAXTGN010000580.1:0-3495 GCA_964243455.1 uncultured Acidobacteriaceae bacterium | reverse complement strand
TGTTCCCGGTCAGTCCTCGTCAACGCCTTCCACTAAACTTGAGATTCCTTTCTTTGCTGGGGTATACCCCTGAAATACACAGGACGTGTGACACTATCCCGTCTCACAAGGATGGCGTTTCTGCTATTGAGACATGAGATGGCCGAAGCCTCAGAACCCAGAGTGACAAAAGGGAAGCGCCGGGCCGGTCAGGTGGTCGGATACCTGCGTGTAAGCTCCCTCGATCAAAAAGAACTGCGGCAGCTAGAGGGCATAAGGCTCGACAAGCGGTTCGTAGACAAGGCTTCCGGCAAGGATCTCCACCGGCCGGAGCTGGAGCAACTGATCGGCTACGTGCGTGAGGGCGACACGGTGATCTGCCATTCTATGGACCGGCTGGCCCGCAACCTGGATGACCTGCGCAAAGTGGTCCTCGGGTTCACGGATCGCGGCGTTCATGTACGGTTCGAGAAAGAGAACCTGACGTTTACCGGGGAGGACTCCCCGATGTCGCACCTGCTACTGAGCGTCATGGGAGCCTTCGCACAGTTCGAGCGCGACCTGATCCGAGAGCGTCAACGGGAGGGAATTGCCCTCGCCAGGCTGCGGGAGGGGGCATACGTCGGTCGGAAGCATTGTCTTAATCCCGCACAGGCCAAAGAGCTTCGGCGGCGTATAGGCACCGGCGAATCGAAGACGGCGCTTGCCGGCGAGCTTGGCATTAACCGTCAGACTCTGTATCGCTACGCTGCAGGAGTAGGGAAGTGAAGGCGAACCGCCAAAGCGTGATGAATTGCCCTTGCCGAATGGCAAGATTCTTGCGCTCCGCCTGTGTTCAACCTGCTACACGCTCAAGCGGCAGGAGGAGGAGTCCTTTGGCGGTCTGCGTGAGAAGGTGCTGCGATGTTGAATTTAAGGGCCACATCTACCACGGGAAGCGGCGATGTCGCTAGCCGCTCCGTCTCCCGAGCGGGTGTCAGGTCGATCGATGTGAACCGCAGCCTTATCTCGATCTCGCTTGATAGGTGGCCCGAAATCGTCTGGGTGCTTGCCCTTTGACCGCCTTGAACTGTCGGTTAAAGTTGGCGAGGTTGTGGTAGCCCACATAATCCGCGACCCAGGAGATTGGCTTGTCGCTGTTGATCAGCAGCGCGCACGCATTACCCACGCGCAGCCGGGTGACGTACTCGGTGGTGGTCATCCCTGTCTGCTGTCGAAAGATCCTGTGCAAAGAGCTTCGACTCAGAGCCGCTATCGAACTGAGCTGATCAACCGCATTCTGCTCACGGTAGTGTTCGTGCAAAAAGGCAAGCACGCGGCCAATGCGCTCTTCCTTCGCATCCGGCAAAGCGTGAGCTGCCGAGGTCAGCGGTGTCGCTTTCACATCTCGGGACAACAACAGCAGGAGTTGCAGCAAAGCCGGCAGCCTGTCTTCCGCTGTTTGGTCCAGCATGCCACAGATGATTGGTCGGGCTCTCTCCCGTATGTTGGAAGAGAAATCGATAGCCCGCGACGAACTTTCCAGCAGCATCTGGACCGGACGGAGTTCAAGGTGCGAGCGAATCAGGCTCTCCACGAATGGCTCGCTGAACCATAGCACCAGCGCCTGGTGGGTTGGTCCTGCGTTTCCGCTTCCACTCGAGCACCATGTGTGTGGAATACCAGGGCCTATCAGAACGAGATCGCCATCGTCATAAGATGCGATGCTATCTCCGACAAAGCGCTGCCCGTGGCTATTCAGGGTGAGCGTTAGCTCGTATTCACTGTTGTAATGCCACTCAAAGGGAATCTCAGCCAAACGTCGGTCAAAGAGAGTCCACGAACCCTCCTTCGAAGCCGCAATGTGTTCGAGGTAGGGTTTCATCGCCGCAAGAACCTGCCCAGTGTACGCCTAGTAGCTGCTGCGGTGAGATTCCAGTACCAGATTTCAGTACACCGAGCAAACATGGAAGATTTCTCGCGCTCTATCGTTCTCCTGTGCGCACAAGCGCTCAGGAGACCGTGATGAACCAGACAGCAGTGATGGACGAGAAAGCAGTAGGTAAGCCCGGCGATAATAAGTTGACTCCCCAGATTCAGCGTGAGCCGCTGCACCTCATTCAGAAGAAGCTACCCCTGCGTGTGCTGTCCGCGGCTGATTTCGAGCACTGGCAGACATACGGCTTCGTGGTGGTCAAGCAGGCCGTTCCCGCAGCAAACGTCGAAGCGCTCAAAAGTCTTCTATGGGAGTTCCAGGAAATGGACCCAAATGATTCCTCCACTTGGAACGCCGCTCAACTTCGCAGCCATGCCATGAAGGAACTGAACAACAGTGGCATGGTCGAGATCTATAACCACCAGGCACTCTGGGATAACCGCCAAGAGCAGCGGGTCTACGACGCTTTTGTAGATATCTGGGACGATGAAAAGCTCTGGGTAACGATCGACCGCGCAAACCTGAACACGCCCAACAAGAGCGGCCGGGCATTTGGGGGCTTCATCCATACTGACGTCGACACCACTCTCGACCCTCTTCCCGTAAACGTACAAGGAGTTCTCTCGCTCGTGGACGTCGATGGCGAAACGGGTGGTTTCCAGTGCGTCCCGGAGCTCTTCCGGACCTTTGAAGATTGGAAGAAGCGCCAGCCTGAAGGACGAGATGGCTTCAAGCCCAATGTCGATGGCTACGACGTCTATCCAGTGCCGATGAAGGCCGGCGATCTCATGATCTTCAACAGCCTGCTCGCACACGGCATTCGACCGAATACCTCGGAAAACAAGGTGCGCATGGCTCAGTACATCTCGATGACGCCGGCTGATGAGAGCAACACCGAACTGCGAGAGCGGCGTGTTCAGTCCTGGCAGGAGCGCCGGGCCCCCGAAGGCTTCGCGTTTCCCGGTGACCCTCGTGAGTGGGAACGTACGAAGTACGACACCGCCGTCCTTACCCCCTTGGGCCGCAAGCTTTTGGGCCTTGATTCCTGGAAGTAAACAAACCGCGTTACACGGCATCGGGGAGTGGGTTTTAGCTCCCCGATGTGACATCGGCCTGTGAGGGCTATCAATGTATAAGCTGAACGTATTGCCACAACCCACACTTCGGCCATGCGCAAGCCCAGGTACCGCGCCCAAGCCGGTTCAGGCGAAGAGTTGCAGAGACTGTGGAGCTTGCATGCACGGCGCCCCACCCCACACATCATAATGAGCATGTGCACTTCAGCCCGCGGTAGCAGATTCGCGCAAGATTCGCCGAAGTCACTGCGAATCTTGCCGGTCCTGCTTGCCGACGTGTACCTGAAACGGGAGATCGATCACCTCGATCGTCATGGCCGGGACAGTGTGATGCCAGTCCGATGCGGTCACCTGAACCTGCTTCTCAACCGGGTGAATGCGGTCTGGGTCATCTATGGAGTTCGTCGCCTGGAACGTAGCTGCATGTAGGGAGTAGACACGCGCCTGTTCTGCCGAGGCTCCGTGCAGCTAGATCGTTAGCGCTTGATCTTCGTTGGAGCCGTTCACCAGCTTTAAGTGCAATAC
>CAXTGN010000579.1:2133-3498 GCA_964243455.1 uncultured Acidobacteriaceae bacterium | reverse complement strand
CCCATTCGCAAACGGAATGCCCTCTTTCAAGCAAGCCCACGCATACAGCATCGACGGCGCGATATCCGGATCATCCTCAACCAGGCCCTTCTCAAACGCCTCCAGCGTCTGGTGTACAGGCTTCGGCTCCAGGTAAATTTCGGTCGATCCGCACCAGATCATCACCTGGCGGTCGGTCTTCGTCTTGAACTCGGCAATGTCGTTGCGGATCTGGTTGGCCAGGTCGCACTTGTTCTTGCCCTGCTTCTTGTTCTTCGCCGTCAGCCGCTTCACATAGCGCTCTTCAAACGCCGCCGGCATGGGCTCGATCGACTCCAAGAATGGCCGCATCGAATCCAACTGATCGCGATCCAGCACCTGCGCAGTCTTCGCAGCGTCGTACAGATTGCCACCAAAGATATCCCAGCCGGTAAAGACCAAATCGCTCAATGGTGCAATGGGCGCAAAGTCCTTAATGAGCGGAGTACGGTCTTCGGTGCGCTTGCCCAGACGAATCGTACCCATCTGCGACATCGATCCGATCGGCTTGGCAAAGCCGCGGCGCACGGCTTCCACACCGGCGATCAGCGTGGTCGACACCGCGCCCATGCCGGGGATCATGATGCCAAGTTTTCCAGTGTGAGGTGTAATGCTCGCCGCAGACGGCTGCTGCTGCGCGGCGTCGGGTGTAGACATCGGTATTTCCTTACCCTTCTATTGAAGCGAACTTTTCCGTATACGCGGACAGGTTAGTATCTCGCACGGGAAACGCACCGCGCAAACCACAGCGGACCAGCGAGACGGAGGAGTTCTGAGCAGAACCAACATTCACTTGAAGCCATATGCATTTCAAGCCATAATGAACCAATGCCATGGGAGGTGGAACTTACCGGTATCTGCCTGCAGTGGTGGAATAGCCTCACGCTTCCCGAGCAGGAATCTGTCGGTCACAATCGATCTGCTTGCTGAGTTCGGCCCAGCGCTGGCGCGTCCCCACGCTGACACGCTCAAGACATCGCAGTTCCCGAACATGAAGGAACTAAGGGCGCAGCACGAGGGCAGGCTCTACCGCCTGTTATTCGCGTTTGACCCACGTCGCGTAGCCGTCATCCTGCTCGGTGGAGATAAGACGGGCAACGCTCGGTGGTACGACCAGGCGATCCCCATGGCAGACGCCCTTTACGCGCAGCACCTGAACAGTCTGAAGGAGGTACAGAAATGAAGAATTGGCGAGAAGTACGAAGCAAGTTGCCTGCCGAAAGCCTGCAGCGCATGGACGTCCGTCTACAGGAGGCAATCGATTCGATGCCGCTCGACAAAATCAGAAAGGCTCGTAGCCTCACCCAGGTTGCCGTTGCAGAGCGGCTCCACGTAGATCAGGGATCG
>CAXTGN010000579.1:0-2123 GCA_964243455.1 uncultured Acidobacteriaceae bacterium | reverse complement strand
GCCTCCCCCTCGCCGCCGGATCATCGCCGGTCGATTTTGTTGGGTGATCCTGCGCGAGAGCAGCGATATAATCCAATACGTTCTTGAAGGCCGAACCGATATGTATCTAAGTACCTTGCGAGAGTACATCGAGGCGCTCGGAGGCACACTCGAACTGCGGGCAGAGTTTCCCGAAGGTGCCGTCAACATCGAGGGGCTCGCACCGCGCTAGAGCGCGGTAATTACGCCGTCTCCGCGCCCGTCCGGTTCTTCCAGTGCGTCCACACAAACCACACGATCCCCACCACCAGCACCACCTCAACGCCCACCTGGAAACGGTGGAACACGGCCTTGAACTCCGGGTCCGAATCCCACCGGCTGCCCAGCTTCATCCCGATATACGCCAGCGCAAAACACCACGGCCACGATCCAACGAAGGTGTACAGGTGAAACCGCACCTGGTTCATCCGCGCAATCCCCGCCGGAAACGCAATAAACGTCCGGATAATCGGCAACATCCGCCCCAGCAGCACCGTGATCGACCCAAACCGGTTGAAAAACTTGTCCGCCAGATCCAGATCGCTTTTTTTCAGCAGGATGTAGCGTCCATACCGCTCCACCATGGGCCGGCCACCCTTCGCGCCCAGCCAGTAAGCCGGAATTGACCCCAGATTTGAGGCCAGCGACGCCACCGTCGCCAGGATCGCAAGCTCCACAAAGTTATGCGCCAGCTTATAGCCCGCAAACGGCATGATGATCTCCGACGGGATCGGAATACACGCCGACTGCAGGGCCATCAGAAGAAAGACAATCGAGTACGCTGCGCCCGCGGACAGGCCCAGCAACACAGCGCTGAGTTTGGTGAACATTCCAGCCCAGTATAGCGACTGCACGCGCGCAATCTACGCGAGAACCCCGTCGAACCAGCGCGATGCCTGCTCCGCCGGTACACGCACGGAAAGAAAGAACTGCCCGAACGTAGCGTAAACCGCGCTCACCTTGTCAAAGCGCATCTCGTATATCAGCTTTTTGAAGACCACCGGGTCATCGGCAAACAGATCGACGCCCCACTCCCAGTCGTCCAGTCCGATCGAGCCGGTGATGATCTGGCGCACCGAGTCGGCGTAACGCCGGCCAATAAGACCATGCTCGTGCATCATGGCGCGGCGGTCAGCCATCGGCTCCGTATACCAGTTCACTCCCTCGCCGCGCTTGCGGTCCATGGGATAGAAACACAGGTACTTCGCCGTTGGAATCGCCGGAAATAGACGGCCCGCAAGCGAAGCAAAGGTGCGTGCCGTTCCGTCCGCAACGCCCGCGTTCCACTCCGCCGTTCCCGGCTGGAGACCGCGCTCGGCGAGGCCGGCGTAGATCTTCTCCGAAGACTCATACAAACCCAACTCCACCACCGAAAGATAGGAGTGCGTCGCTTCCAGAAAGGAGTAGATGCCGCTCTGTGCCAACTCCAGCTCCACCCGGTTCAGGTCTTCGAGCGAATCGCGAAAGTGCAGCAGCGTCAGATCGCCCTTGTGGCCAATCTGCGAAAACAGCGCAGACTGATTGGGATGACCGCCTGCGCCAGGCACACCCGCCTCCCAGCGACGCAGCAAATCGCTGAACGCCGCGGCCAGGGTTTCCCGCTCTCCGGCCGGCAATCGCTTCCACGCAGCCCAGTCGAAGCGAAACATCTGGTGCAACACGCTGGAACCTTCAAGGGTAAGCGGAACCGGGGGCAACTCTGGCAAGACGACACTCTCCATTCACGGACCATTATCGACCATGCACCGGCAGCTGTTTGCCTGGTCGGCCTGCAGTTCTTAACCTGCACCAGAGCCCCTGGCGTAGCTCCGCGCGTATTTCGCGTACTCTCCGTTCGTTGTTGCTCTCGTCTTTCGTTCTCGTCTTTCGTTCGTTGTTGCTTCGTCTTTCTAGTTGTCATTCCCCGAACGGGGAACCTGCTGTTTGCCCTACCACGTTGCTTCGTCTTTCTAGTTGTCATTCCCCGAACGGGGAACCTGCTGTTTGCCTTACACACGTTGCTTCGTCTTTCTAGTTGTCCTTCCCCGAACGAGGAACCTGCTGTTTGCCTTACCACGTTGCTTCGTCTTTCTAGTTGTCATTCCCCGAACGGGGAACCTGCTGTT
>CAXTGN010000578.1:0-3498 GCA_964243455.1 uncultured Acidobacteriaceae bacterium | reverse complement strand
CGTACAGTTCCGCACCCACACTGACATCTGCCGCCGCTGCAAACGGTCCCTGCTGGCCGAGCAGCCCAAGCTGCAGGCCGTTATCGCCCTGGTGGCAGACCAGCCCCCGGCAGACCAGCCCAAGGAAGAGTCGCTGCAGGTCGCCAGCGCCGTTCGCGATCTGCGCCGTATCCGCAACCTGTCGCAGCGCCAGCTCGCCGCGCGCATGGGCGTGCCGCGCACCTACATCTCCAAGATTGAAAACGGCAAGGCCATGCCGACGCTCAGCTCACTCGATCGTCTCGCCCGCGCCCTCCAGGTCGACATCTCCGCCCTGCTCCGTGACGCCCCCAAGCGCCACCAGGCAGAGGCCGATATGCTCACCGCCGATCCCTTCCTCGCCGAGATGGCGAAGTTTGCGCCGCACCTTACGACGACCCAGAAGAGCATCTTCCTCAACCACGTCCGCGAGATGGCCCAGGCCCGCTCCCGCCGCACCGCCTAACCGCACCTCGACCACCCTTCCTCTCACCGCAGGGCTCACCCGAGCCCTGCGGCCCTCCGCCTCACCCGCTGTCCTTAGTCGTTTGTCATCCGGCAGGGATCTGCTTTGCCTTTTGCCTTTCCAGTTGCCATTCCCCGAACGGGGAACCTGCTCCAATGGCCTCACCCCACCCATCGGTACAGACTCGTCACATCCTCAGGCGACCCCACCAGATCCGCCGCCGCATCCTCGCCCTCCAGCGGCAACTGCGCCGTCCATAGCAGCCGCAGCCGCGGATCCGACAGCAGCGGCATCTCCGGACCTTCGTTCTGGAACAGCACATCCACCCGCGCCGCCGTCGCGCGCACATGCCGATCCAATGCATCCAGCACTCCCCGCACCACCGGCGCCGCGAACGAGTTGTAGATGAACACCAGCATCGGCCCGGACGGGTACGCCACCTCCACCGCGTCGCCGCAAGCGACCCGCATCGGGGCCACAGCCCGGCCATCGGCCTGCCATACCGCCACATTCCGCTCCGCGGTCGTTGCCAGCCCCGGATTCAGCTCGACCCCAAGGATCTCCCGGAACGGTCGCTCGCTCGCCAGCAGCATCGCTCGTCCCTTGCCGCACCCAAGGTCCACAAAGCTGAAATCCCCGACCGTCTCATCGCCGGACAGCGGTCCCGCCCACCGATCCAGCGCTGCATTCAGCCGTGACGGCGCAACCCCCGCATAGGCCGTGATGTAAGCGTCATTCCGGCTGCCAACCCCCAGGCTTCCACCCCCGATCAGCCCGCTCGTGTCTGTCCCATACCGCTCATCGAAGGGGTGCACCCGCTCCGGCTCCGCACCGCCCCGCCGGCCCAATGCACCCAAAGCCACTCGAACCGTCCCGCCCCAACCGCGGTGCGCCACCGACCACCGTACCTTCCGCAAAGCTCCGCCAACGCCCAAGCTGCATCTCCTTCTCGCGCCATGCTATCGTCGGCCTTCCACCTTTGGCGCTCCATCTCCCGCGCCGTGCCTATTCCCTACGCCCTCCCTTTCCGTTACCCTCACACTTGAGCTAAAACGCCTGTGCGTGATTCCGTCACCGCCCGCCCCTATACCCGCTCCCATCGAGCCCATGAGCTGTCCCCCGAAGAGCGCGCTCTCTACGACACGCTCGACCCCGCACGCATCCCGCAACACGTCGCCATCATCATGGACGGCAACGGCCGCTGGGCCGGCAAGCGCGCCCTGAAGCGCTTTCTCGGCCACCAGCAGGGCGCCGAAAGCGTGCAGTATGTCGTCGAAACCGCCTCCCGCATCGACCTCCCCTGGCTCACGCTCTACGCCTTTTCCCTTGAGAACAACCTGCGCCGCCCCAAGACCGAGGTCAGCTTCCTTATGAAGCTGCTCAAAAACTACCTCGTCTCCAACCTCCAGCGCATGCAGGACAACAACATCCGCATGGCCTACATCGGCCGCACTCACGAGCTGCCCAGCGAAGTGCAGGACACCATGCGCTGGGCTGAGGCGGAGACCGCCAACAATACCGGTACGACCCTCACCCTGGCCCTCAGCTACGGCTCCCGCTCTGAAATCGTCGACTCCGCCCGCACCCTGGTACACCGCATGCTCGCCGAGGCGGCCAAACGCGGCATCTCCGTCGAAGACATGCTCGCCGCCGAAGGCGTAGACGATGCGGTCAACGCCCGCATCGACGAACCTGCAATCAGCAACGCTCTCTACACCGCCGGCATGCCCGACCCCGACCTCGTCATCCGCACCTCTGGCGAGCAGCGCATCTCCAACTTTCTCCTCTGGCAGATCGCTTACGCCGAAATTTTCGTCACCGACCGCCTCTGGCCCGACTTCCGCGGCCCCCATCTGCTCGAAGCCATAGCAGCCTACCAGGCCCGCGAACGCCGCTTCGGCGGCCTCGGCGAAACCTCAGACGAAGACCTCAGCAGCGTTCTCCCCGCCACGGAAACCGAGCTCGCCCGCCGCTAGAGCAAGGCTGCAGTTGATGCAGAGGGCCTAACTTTTTGTCATTTCCGAAGGGAATCTGCGGTTCTCCTCCCTTCCGCCTGCCCCTACACCCTCTGCGAATCCGCCGCTAAACCTAAGCCCCTGTGCGACCATGGATCGTGGCTCCAAGTCCAACCATTTCTCCCTCGCTGGAGCAGCCCTGGCAAGCACTGCTCGATTCAGCCGGAGAGGGCATTTGGGGCGTCGACCTTGGGGGGCGCTGCACCTTTGTGAACAGGGCCGCCTGCGCCGCACTCGGCTACCTGGCCGAAGAGCTCGTTGGTCGCAACATGCACGAGGTCATCCATCATCACCACCCGGATGGACGTCCGTATCCTGCCTCCGAGTGCATCATTTACAACGTCTTTCGCAAGGGCGACCCCTTCTCCAACCAGATCGATCATCTCTTCCGCAAGGACGGCAGCATGTTCTATGCGGAAATGTCCGCTCAGCCCATCCTGCACGAAGGTCAAACCCGCGGGGCCGTGGTCACGTTTCGCGACATCACCAATGCGCAGCGGGCGGAACAGGCCCTGCGCCGCAGTGAAAAGCTCGCCGCCGTGGGTCAGCTGGCCTCCTCCATCGCGCACGAGATTAACAACCCGCTCGAAGCCGTCGTCAACCTCATCTACCTCGTCCGGCACTCGGCCACTCTGGAGGACGCGCAGGGTTTCGCCGCCCTGGCGGAAGCAGAACTCGCCCGCGTCGCCAATATCGTCACCCAGACCCTGCGTTTTCACAGGCAAAACACGGCAGCCGCGCCCGTCAGCCTGGAAGAAACCCTGCCCTCGCTGCTGCAGATCTACGAAACCCGCTTCCGCCAGCGCGGCATCACCATCCATAGCAGACTCTGGCCGACACCCATGGCGATGCTCTTCGAAGGAGACCTGCGCCAGGTCCTGAACAACCTCATCCGCAACGCCTATGACGCCATGCCGGACGGAGGCGTTCTGCACGTCCGTATCCGACCGGCTGCTTCCGTCGAAAGCGGCGATAACGGGCTCCGCATTACGGTGGCCG
>CAXTGN010000577.1:1180-3505 GCA_964243455.1 uncultured Acidobacteriaceae bacterium | reverse complement strand
CGATCCGCGACGCCGTAGGCAAGCTCGATCCTGCGTTTGGTTATGCCGACAGCTTCGCCGAGGCAGCAAATAGATACCTCGGCCTGACATGGGCGAAGAGTCCGCCGGAGATCTTCTCCTCCAATGCGGTGTTGGTCCGATCAGAAGTTGCTGCGCCGCAGGCGAGCCCGCCCCCAGTCGCGCCGACCGGCGTTTCAGCCACTCCCGGCCCTTTGACACCGGGCGCTGCGCAGGAGACCGCCGAGACAGGCAATGGCGCGTCTTCGAACGCGCCTGCTAAGCCCCGCCGCTTCTTCGGAACTGTCGAGCTCGACATGTTCCGACCGGTGAAGGCCTTCGACGCAGTCCTCACCGCCGTGGTGATGGAGCTGCAGCGCACCACAGGTGCGAAGGTCAAGATCAGCGTTGAGATTGAGGCTGAATCCGACGCTGGCTTCGAGGAGGGCGACATCAGCGTCGTGCGCGACAACGCTCGACAGCTGAAGTTTAAGGCTGACTCCACAGGGTTCGAGTGACGGCGCTGGACGATCACCAGCAAGGTCGCTTCGACGCCGGAGGCTGGTGCGAAAACCCGCTCTCCAGTCCTTGAATGCGACATACATTTGGAGACGGCTTTATTGACGGCAAATTCGGCTGACGCGGCCCGAATTCGGTTCCGCATAATGCGTCGTGAAACGCTCGATTCCGCTTCTGCCCTCCAGCGGCGCTGGGCTCGCGTGCCGATCGCGAGAGGGACGCACTTCCAACTCTAATGCGAGGCGCTCGGACCATGACTACGGCTCAATGGCGCGCTGCACGACGGATAGCTTGCGGCGGTTGTCCGAACGTTCGAATGAAACCCTGACGCATCCGCTCTGGGTCCGCGAAGCCAGCCCGTCGGGCTACTTCTTCCAGTGGTTCGACACCGTCCTCCACGCCTGGACGCGCCGCCTCGGCCCGCAGGCGTTCCACAGCCTTCGCAGGTGTCTGCCCTGTCTCGGCCAAGAACGCGCGACTGAACTGACGTGGGCTCACTCCAGCGACGTCAGCGAGTCGCTCGACGGGCAGCTTTTCCGTGAGGTGGTCGCGGGCGAACTGAAGCGCGGCACGGACGCGGTGAGATGAAGCTTCCATGTCCAGCAAGGCCGAGAACTGAGACTGACCGCCGGGGCGCCGATGATAGACAACCATCTCGCGCGCGACCGCGCGAGAGACATCGACGCCGAGATCGTCTTCGACAAGGGCTAAGGCCAGGTCGATTCCGGCCGTGATGCCAGCCGAGGTCCAGACGTGGCCTGCCTTTATGAAAATCTTGTCTGCATCGACCTTCACCTTGGGATACTGCGCCTGAAGTCGAACGGCGTGGCGCCAGTGCGTCGTTGCTCTGCGGTCATCCAGCAGTCCGGTGGCGGCCAGCAGGATAGCGCCGGTGCATACACTGGCCGTCCGACGCGAGCGCGAGGCCAGCAGGCTCACGGCATTAACGCTCTCCTTGCAGGCCGCCGCTGCGTAGACCCCATCACCACCTACGATGATTAGCGTGTCACGACTTTCGCCTGGGTGACTGGTAATCACCGGAAGGTCTGATGAAGATCTTACCAGGCCTCCGGGCTCGGAGATGACGCTGGTCCCGTACGATCCAGGCGTGATCATTTCGGCAAACTGGAAGACGGTCAGCGGCCCGCTCAGGTCCAGCAGCTGGAAACCCTCAAGCACGTGCAGTTCGACGGTCCGGCTCATGGCTGTAATCGTGGGATCAATGTCATTTACGCCGTGACCGTGGTCGACGATGGTGCATCGGTCAAGCGGAGAATGCGCCATGGACGACCTTATCACCGTAGTTTTTCCGCTGTTTCCCGGGGTCACCCAGCTCGACTTCACGGCGCCGGCGCAAGTTTTCGCCGCCACTCCAGGCGTGAAAGCGATTGCCGCATCCTTGGGCGGCCGGCCAGTCGACGCGAGTGGGCTGACCTTTTCTGGTCTGGCGCCGCTCGAGAAAGTTGCGCGTTGCGACGTGCTCTGCGTGCCGGGCGGCGGGGGTGTCGCAACCGCCATGCAAGACGAAGTCTTCATGCGTCACGTACAACGCCTAGCGGCGGGAGCGCGCTACGTCACCTCGGTGTGCACCGGTTCGCTGATCCTTGGCGCCGCCGGCCTGCTCGAGGGCAAACGGGCGGCGACCCACTGGGCCTGGCGCGACATGCTTCCGCTCTTTGGCGCCATACCGGACCCGGCGCGGGTCGTGCGCGATGGGCACGTCATCACGGGCGGCGGCGTCACGGCGGGCATCGACTTCGCGCTGACGTTGATCGCCGAGCTCACGGACGAGATGACGGCGCAAGCGGT
>CAXTGN010000577.1:240-1170 GCA_964243455.1 uncultured Acidobacteriaceae bacterium | reverse complement strand
CCGCCGTTCGAAGCTGGTCGCCCTGAGATCGCTCCCAGGGAAGTGCTTCGACGCGTGCTAGCCCGTCAAGCCGAGACGCTGCCGCCTAGTCGGGCCATTATCGAGCACGTTGCCACGTCTTATCGGAAGCAAGCCTATGTATTGGAGAGCGGTGTGGGCGCGCTCTCATGAGGATGCACCGTCGAGCCTTCCTGAGTGGCTGTGCCTGCACCGCCTGCGCGACCGTCATTCTGGCGACGCCCAGGCTGGCGAAGGCTGCGCAGAGCCATTCTCCTACACCTCAGCAATTCCCCAAAGGAGTACGCACCATGCGTCTAGCAGGCATTGAAGTCATCGACTCCAGGTTGGTCACAGAGTGCATCGACTTGGCCCAGAGCCACTCGTCGCCATACCTGTTCAATCACGTCATGCGTTCGTGGTTACTGGCGACGCTGCTCGCGCCGCAAGCCGAGGTCAAACCTGATCCGGAGGTGCTCGCTTGCGCCGTGATCTTGCACGACCTCGGCCTGACGAAGACATACGAAGCTTCGGAGCGGTTCGAGGTCGACGGAGCGAACGCCGCGCGAACATTCCTTAAGGGGCACGGCGTTGACTCCCGCAACCTGCAGCTGGTTTGGGATGCCATCGCGCTGCACACGACCCGCTCCATTGCCAGCCACAAGGAGCCGGAGGTCGCGACCTGCGCCGCGGGCATTGGCATCGACATTGTTGGCTTGGGTATCGACCGGGTGCGTTCCGAGGATGTCGCGGCGATCAACGCCGCATATCCGCGGCTCGGGATCAAGCAGAATTTCAAGGACGACTTGTGCGGGATCGTTCAGCGCAAACCGCAGACTACGTACGACAACTTCGTCCGGGACATCGGCGAACGTTACGTGCCGGGCTACAAAGCTCCCTCCGGCGCTGATTTTCTTCAGAACGCACCCTATG
>CAXTGN010000577.1:0-230 GCA_964243455.1 uncultured Acidobacteriaceae bacterium | reverse complement strand
ACGCGCGGGTGCAACTAATCCCCAAGAACCGATAACCATCCCGGCCTCCGGCGGTGCAGTCATCGCTGCAAGCAGCGCAGAGAAAAGTCTTGCCTACGACACGCTACACTACGCACCTGCCCGCCGTGCAGCCGATACCCTCTACATCTCGGGCGTAATCGTAAGTCGCCTTCCTGGGGAGCTCGCCGACGCGACGACGTTCGGGAAGCAAGTCCGCCGCGCATTCCACA
>CAXTGN010000576.1:0-3510 GCA_964243455.1 uncultured Acidobacteriaceae bacterium | reverse complement strand
TGGGTGGCAAAGATGCCATGAAGAGCTTCTACGGCATCGACCAGGACGCTGCCGCCTTCGACCGCTTCATTCGCCGCTTTCTGACCAAGTACAACCGCTGGTCCTCCCCCAGGTACCTGTTCGGCGAAAGCTACGGCACAACCCGCGACGCCGTGCTGGGCGCCACGTTGCAGCAACACGGTGTGGACCTGAACGGCATCGTGTTTCTCTCGCAGATCCTGAGCTTCAACAACTCAGCGGACGGGTCCGACGGCAACCCAGGCACGGAAAACGGCTTCTTTCTCGCCCTGCCAAGCTACGCCGCCACGGCCTGGTTCCACCACAAGGTGGCCAACCAGCCCGCGCAGCTGGAGCCCTGGATCCATGAGGTAGAGCAGTTCGCGCTGGGTGACTACGCCAGCGCCCTGCTGCAGGGTGCCGAGCACGACCCGGCAAGGAAAGCCGCGATCGCTGCGAAGCTCGAGAGCTACACCGGCCTACCGGCAGCAACATGGATCAAGGGAAACCTGCGCATCACGGGAGGCGAATACTCCAAGTTCCTGCAGGAGGGTTCAGATATTACGACCGGCCGTCTCGACTCGCGTTACCAGGGACCCGCCATGGAGCCCTTCGGCAAGGACGCCGACTACGACCCCTTCACCGAATCTGTCGAAAGCGCCATCCTCGCCGCGCAAAACACCTACGCGCATGAGACCTTACACTTCGGCCGCGACATGACTTACAAGCAGAGCGCTCGCGAACCCGGCTTCAACTGGGACATGAAACACCGCGGCCCCGGTGGCGGCGGGTGGGCAGGCACCTACGCCAACGTATCGCCGGATCTCGCCTACACGATGAAGGTCAACCCCCACATGCATGTGCTGCTGATGGGCGGCTACTTCGACCTCGGCACGCTGTACTTCGGCGCAACCTACGAGATGAAGCACCTGCCCATGCCCGTAGACCTGCAAAAGAACATTGAGTACAAATTCTTCCCCACCGGCCACATGGTCTACGTCAACGAACAGGCGCTCCACGACCTCCACGACCGCACGGCCGCCTTTATTGGGGAGAGCGAGCACGGGCAGTAAGCTTCCAGGTTCATTGTCGTCCCGTATCCTTTTGTCGTCCGTATCCTCTTGTCGTCAGTATCCTCTTGTCACCCCGTATCCTCCTGTCACCCCGTATCGTCTTTTCATCCCGTAGCGAAGCGAAGGGATCTGCTTTCTTCTTGGGCACCGTGCTGCGTTTGGCAAAAGCAGATTCCTCCGCTGCGCTCCGGAATGACAAGTTCTAGGCTCTTAGGAGCTGGAGGCCAAGAATTAGGAGCTAGCATCCAGAAGCTAGCACCTAAACATTTACCAGCTCGCCGCCGTCATCCTGAGCACCGCGAAGGACTTCAGTATTCTGCTCGGAGCTCCACATAGTCCGAGGCAGAGTCCCGCGGTCCTTCCCTGCGCTGCGCCACAACTAACAACTAACAACTAACAACTAACAACTAACAACTAACAACTAACAACTAACAAGTTATTAGTTCTTGGTTCTTAGTCGTTTAGGGGCTAGTCTGGTAGCTAGCCAAAGATCAGTCGCATCCTGAGCAACGCGAAGGACCTCAGTATTCTGCTCGGAGCTCCACATCGTCCGGGGCAGAGTCCCGCGGTCCTTCCCTACGCTGCGTCACAACTAACAACTAACAACTATTTCTTCCCCGCAATCATCGGCGTCAGGATCTCATCCAGAACATCCCTGCTTCCCGCCACCCGCTCCAGCTGCGGAAACCGTTCGCCGTCATGGTACTCAACGCGAATCACCTTGTAATACCCCGTGTTCGCGACGATCAGATCGATCGCCGGGCCGTGACCCTTTGCTTCCTGAATGGCGGCACGCAACAGTGCGGGCTGAAAGGCGCGGCCATTCACGGCAACGATGGCGAAGCCTGGCGCCAATCCTGCCTTGTACGCCGGGCTGTCCACGATCACATCGTTGATCGTGCCGTTCGTCTGCGCGGTCAGCCCAAGAGAAAAGCTCGCGTCCACACCGCTGTTCTCTGAGTCCAGCAGCTGCGTCCAGTAATCCGGCTTATCCGAGTACGTCAGCTTGTAACCCGAGAGGGTGTTCAACCCGGACGTCTCCGGCGCGTGCTGACCGTTGGCATCCAGACGAGCCCGCAAGAAGCCCGCCCAGTCATTCGGCACAACCGTGTTCAGGCCCCTCACCACGTCGTCGAAGCTATACGGCACGACCTTGGGCTGAGTATTCCCTCCCAGGCCATGAAACAGCGCGGTGAACTCATTCAGGCTCTTCTTGCCGTCCGTCTTCTGGCGAATGGTGCAGTCCACCTCCAGCCACAGCAGTTCGCCCTCGTCGTAGTAGTCGGTGGCTCGCCGCCAGTTATCGTAGGGGCCGCCTGCCGAGTACAAAATCTGCGCTGCGGTAGCCGTGTCCTGCAAATCGCGCCACTCGCGCCCAGGGCGGGCATCGTTGTACTGCGCCCACACCGTGGCCAGGCGATCGCGATAAATCGCATTGTTCCATATGCCGGAACGTGCCGCGAGCACGTCGCCCAGATACTCCGTCAGGCCCTCGTACACCCAAAGCAGATCGCCCTTCATCGGCTCCTGATAGTTGGGCGTGGCCAGGCCGGCAGGGCGCCGATACTTTCCATTCCACGAGTGCGTGAACTCGTGCGGTAGCAGGAGGCCGCTGGCGATAAAGGCGTTGTCATCGACAAACGTCCTCTCGGGCACGCGATCGTCCGAACTCTGGTGGTGTTCCAGACCGAAGTGCGCGACCTGATCGCTCAACGTGACCAGGAAATGGTAGCTCCCGTAATGACGCGACTTGTAGAGCGCCCCTGTCTCGCGCACCAGCGTGGAGAACTCGTCGATGTGCTCCTGCGAGAGAGCAGTGTCTTCAGGGCCGTCCCCGGCAAGGTCCAGGAAATGTTTCGGCGTGATCTCAGGAGCCAGCGCGATCTCTCTGAACCATCGGCCGGCAAGCACCGGCGAATCCACCAGCTGCTCAAGAGAAACCGCCTTGAAGTTGGGCCTCTCCAGGGAGTTGTTCGTCGAATCAAGCGCCGTACCGAAGTGCCAGCCCGCTGGAACGACCAGCGACGGCGTGATCATGACGTCCATGGCATTCGCGCCAGCCGGATACACCACCACCTCGTTCCAGCTCAGCAAAGCCAGGCTCGCGCTCGTGGAGGCCCCCGCGGAAAAACCCGAGGCCGCAGCCGTCGCCAGGAAGTCCATCTTCGCGGTCAGCGAAGTAGCACCCGCCGGCACGGTCAGGTGGTACGTGTACATGTCCAGGAGGTCGCGCTCCCACTTTACCCGCTCGCCCGTATTGGTGGTAAGCGTGAACCCGGCCTGGTTGTCGATCGGCCCGGTAGGTCCATGCTCGCCTGGGATCCACTTCGGATACAGCAGCGTCATGGGGCCAGGCTGGACGGGGATCACCTCCGTCGCATGCAAAATGCGTCGCGGCGCATCGGTCAGGTCCACGGAAAGCGTGATCGGTCCTGGGACG
>CAXTGN010000575.1:3380-3522 GCA_964243455.1 uncultured Acidobacteriaceae bacterium | reverse complement strand
TTCGGCGACGACATCCTCGTCATCGACGCCGGCCTCATGTTCCCCGAAGAAGAGCTCCTCGGCGTCGACATCGTCGTACCCGATATCAGCTATCTCGTCGAAAACCGCTCCAAGGTCCGCGGCATCGTCCTCACCCACGGCC
>CAXTGN010000575.1:533-3370 GCA_964243455.1 uncultured Acidobacteriaceae bacterium | reverse complement strand
ACATCGGCGGGCTCCCCTGGATCCTCTCCGAGCTCAACGTGCCCGTCTACGGCACCGAGTTCACCCTCGCCTACGTCGAAGGCAAGCTCGAAGAGCACCGCCTTCTCGACAAGACCGAGCTCATCGAGATCCTTCCCGGCAAACGCTTCACCCTCGGGCCGTTCACCGTGCAGCCCATCCGCGTCACGCACTCGCTCGTCGACTGCGTCGCCCTGGCCGTCACCACCCCTGTCGGCACCATCCTGCACACCGGCGATTTCAAGATCGACCTCAGCTCTCCCGACGGTCATCCCTTCGACCTCCAGGCCTTTGCCGACCTCGGCAAACAGGGCGTCCTTGCCCTCCTGCAGGACTCCACCAACGTCGACCGCCCCGGCTTCACCCCCGGCGAAAAGGCCGTCATCCCGCGCCTCGACGACATCTTTGCCGCCACGCGCAAGAAGCTCTTCTTCAGCTGCTTCAGCTCATCCATCCATCGCATCCGCATCGCCATGGAGCTCGCCTACAAGCACGGCCGCAAGGTCGCCATCATCGGCCGCTCCATGGACAACTCCTGCGAGATCGCCCAGGACCTCGGCTACCTCGAACCGCCCCAGGGCCTCATCATCCACCCCGGCCAGCTCAAAGACTTCCCCGACGACAAGGTCTGCATCTTCATCTCCGGCACCCAGGGCGAGCCCATGAGTTCCCTCTCGCGCGCCGCCGTGGACAATCACAAGTTCGCCAAGATCAATAAGGGCGACACCGTCGTCCTCTCCTCCCGCATCATCCCCGGCAACGAGAAGGCCATCTACCGCGTCATCGATCACCTCGAGCGCCGCGACGCCCGCGTCATCAACGACGACGGCACCCACGGCCTCATCCACGTCTCCGGCCACGGCTCCCAGGAAGAGCTTCGGCTGATGATCAACCTCGTCCGCCCCAAGTTCTTCATCCCCATCCACGGCGACTACCGTCATCTCAAGCGCCATGCCGAGCTCGCCGCCGCCACTGGCGTCCCCGAGAAGGTCATCCTTATGGAAGACGGCGACGTCCTCACGCTCGACGACAAGTCCGCCAACAAGACCGGCAAGATCACCACCGGCCGCGTCTGCATCGACAACAATTCCACCGCCGATGTCGTGCAGGACACCGTCATCAAGGACCGCAAGCAGCTGGGCGGCGACGGCGTCTTCCTGCCCATCATCGCGATCAACAAGTCCACCGGACAGGTCGAGGGTCAGCCCGAAATCACCACCCGCGGCTTTGCCGCCGATGACCCCGACCTCCTTCGCAACGCCCGCGACGTCGTCCGCCGTACGCTTGACGATTCCAGCAAGGAAGAGCGCTCTGACTACGGCGTCATGAAGGAAAAAATTCGCACCGACCTCAAGCGTTTTCTGCAGAAGAACGCCAATCGCCGGCCGCTGATCATGCCCATCATTCTCGAGCTATAGACGGCGCGGAATCGGACGCGCCGTCCATCAACCCCTTCGCCGCAAACCCAAGGCAGCCCGCCAGAAACAGGTACGCACTCGCCCGCCACCACACCAGGACGAGCAACAGGCTCAGCATCAAAAGTACGTTCGCAACCGCTGCCGTTTGCCGTGCCACGTCCTTCATTGTCATCGCGCTTCCTCGTCGTTGGCTTGCAGCTTAGACGGTTAAACGCACGCGCTTCACGAAAGTTCCGCTAAAAGGCGTACCAAGGTGGAGGCGTCCCTCACCCCGCCTGCTTTTAGCTTTTCTGTTGTCATTCCCCGAACGGGGAACCTGCTGTCCATCGCCGTCCGCCCATCTCAGCGTGCCCGGACTACAAGACTTCCGCAGGCAACCGCACTACCCGCTTGCGGAAGAACAACGTCGCCTGCGGGTTGTCGTTGTACCGTTCGCAGCTCTGGTAAGCGCGTCGGCAGTACAGCTTCACCGACGCGTGAAACGCCTCGTTCGTGTCCAGATACACCCACGTGAGACCAGCCTCGCGTGCGGCGCCTTCCAACACGTCCATCAGTCTTTCGCCGATCCCGCTCCGTCGTGCTGCGGATCGCACAAACAGCCGTTTGCACTCGCCTGCATCCGACGTCGGGGTCCCTGCCTTCAACACAACACAGCCCGCCGCCACATCGTCTCTGTAGGCCAGCCACATGCCGGACCTGGGATCCTCCAGGATGCCTCGCATCGTCTCGGGTCCGTCGCGCAGCACCACGTGGACCGTCTCGTAATACTCCTCCAGCAGCGCCATCGCGTCAGCCGTCAACGACCGCACACACTCCACGCGGATCGATGCGCCTCCACTCACGCCTGCACCTCTTCCCTGGTGAAGGGAAGCCGTTCAATCGGCCGCCACGGTCCGCCCAGGTATTCCCACCAGTCCAAACCGATCGCCTGCACCGTGCGGCTGACAGAGCCTGCTTGCAGCACCGCCAAAAGCGCCTTCGCCTCCGCCGGTTCTACCTTGTTCTGCACCACCACATGCGGCTTCAAGGGCTGCTTGTCCTGTGGCGTCAGATAGGTCCGAAACTGCTCGGCAAGTCCTCGGTGCAGGCGCATCACCTCAGGGGCCGCCAACACATACGTCACACCCCTGCCCATGGACTGCACGCCCGTCACCTGCAAAGAAAACGGTGTTGCGTTCTCTGCTGCCTCACGCAGGGCATGCCGAACGGAATGGTCGCCGGGCAACGCATGAAACAGGCTCACATGCGCCGGGATCCGGTTCAACGCGGGTGGGTAATACTGTTGCCGCAACGCTTCAAACCACGCCTGCGATTCCTCATCCAGCGCCAAAGTCACAATCGTCGTCAAGGGACCTCCATCCTCCATTGCCCTCAGATGCCGGTGCGCCCTCCCGTCACGAA
>CAXTGN010000575.1:0-523 GCA_964243455.1 uncultured Acidobacteriaceae bacterium | reverse complement strand
AACAGGCTCACATGCGCGGGGATTCGATTCAGCGCAGGTGGGTAGTACTGCTGCCGCATCGCTTGGAACCACGCCTGGGACTCCTCATCCAGCGCTAGAGTAACTATGGTCGTCACTGGCCCTTTGGTCCTCCTGCGCTCAGATGCAAACCCCGCCTTCCTGAGTCTGCGACGAATGTTGTTCCATGTCCCGGTTAAGGGCGTACTCTCATGTGCAGTGGCCTAAGGGCCTGTGTGCTTCAACCCACACGAACGGGATCTCACGCACCTTTCACAGCAAGATGTTTGGAGCGTTAGCAATGCGTTCGGAAGAGGTACACAAAGCCCTGATCCATGGAGCCACCAAGTTCGAGCTCTGCCAGCTGGTCTTTCGCGGCGTTCGCAGTTCCTGCAACCGTGGCGACGGTACCCCCCGTGATCGCATCGGTGTCGTGCTGCACGATGTCGCCGCCGACCCGGCATTCACCCTGCGCTACCAGAGCACCTTCCCCCATGTGGGTGGTCTTGGGATGGTAGCACTTGCT
>CAXTGN010000574.1:0-3525 GCA_964243455.1 uncultured Acidobacteriaceae bacterium | reverse complement strand
GTGGGCATGCTGGATGGCGTCGCTGACACCGTGGGTGGCAAGCTCGCGCCGAAGCTGCTGGCCAAAATCAAGCCGGGTGGCGTCTACGGCAGCGTTCTAGGACCACCACAGGACGCGGTGCTGCACCCGCTTGTGCGCGTGAACACCATTATGGCGAAGCCCCATCCCGAGACCCTGGTGCACTATGGGGAGGCCGTACGGGACGGGCATCTCCAGATACCCATTGGGCGTACCATGCCCCTACGCGAAGCTGGCGAAGCGCAGGCCGCGGCGGAGAAAGGCGGCGTGGGCAAGATCGTTCTTGTGCCCTAGCGCAGTCTGCTCGGTGGCTACTCCGTGGAGCGCCGGACGGGCTTGGTAGGCATCGCCTGCCTGTTCTCCGGCGCCAGCACGTCGGGCTTGGTCTGTGACTTGTGTTGCTGTTGTTCGTCTGTCTCGATGACGGCGCGCATCCAGTACTTGCCATGCGCATCAGTTTCAACGCCATGGGTTTCGCGCTCGAAGCCCGGAAAGCGCCGACCGAACTCCTCCATAGCTAGAATGAGCTTCATCACCGGACTGTTGGCGTCGCCGAGCCGCTCCCCAGGCATGCTCATGGGGATGCCGGGCGGGTACGGCACCAGCATCACGGGAGCGATACGCCCCGCCATCTGTTCGAAGGGAATCTTTTCGGTCTGACCGCGCACCAGCTTCTGGTAGGCCTGCGCCGGGGTGAGTACCGGATCGAAGTCCTCGTCGCACGACGCGTTTACCAGCCCCGCGAGGTTCATATCGACCATGGCGGCGTGCATCTCGTCCGAGAGTTCGCGCAAGGTCTGATTGCGGTACCGCGCCGGAAAACGCTGGACCAACTCAGGCATGGCCTCGGATAGATCGGCGTCCGTGTCGTAGAGTCGCTTGAACTCGAACAGATTTTCCAGCAACGCGCCCCACTTGCCCTTGCTGGTGCCGACAGAAAAGAGGACAAGCACGGTATAGTCGCCGTTTCTGGCGATCTCCACACGGCGGCCATCGAGAAACTCGACCAGAATTGCCGCAGGAATACCCCAGTCCTCGATCACGCCCTGGGCATTCTGGCCCGGCATAAGGATGGTGACCTTGGTCGGATCGAGCATGCAGTACTCGTCCGCGATGTCTTCGTCCTGAAAGCCGTGCCAGCTCTCGCCCGGCTTTAACGTCCAGCAGCTCGGGGTGGAGATCAGCAGCTTGTCCGGTGCCTCTTCGATAACAAACCGCTGCCTTGTGACAGGGTCCGTAACCTGTTCTGGCTGATACAGGCGAAAGAACCAGCCATCGCCATTCGACTCCGCCTGTCGAAGACGGTGGGCAACGGAAGACATCGCCTTGCGAAAGCTGACGGCATCGCCGATAGTCTCTTCCATCAGGGTGTGGCCGGCAGGCTCGTCCATCATGGCCGCGGCAACGTCGAGAGAGGCAATCAGCGGATAAAACGGCGAGGTCGTGCCGTGCATCATGAAGGCTTCGTTGAACTGGTCGAAGTCCAGCGGGGCGCGGTCGCTCAGCTTGACATGCACCATGGAGCCCATGGAGAAGGCCGCCAGCATCTTGTGCGTGGACTGCACCGCAAAGATGGCAGGACGATTGGACATCTCGTCCGGCACGCCCATGGCAAAGCGGCCCTTGTAGATCTCGTGAAACTTGGCGTACGCGTACCAGGCTTCGTCAAAGTGGATGCGCGGTACGCTCTTGGCAAGCTGCTCTACCACCTTGTTCACGTCGTAGCAGAGGCCGTCGTAGGTGGAGTTGGTGACGACAGCATAGCTCGGGTTCCGCGAGGTCGCGCCCGGCGTGAAGGGACAGCGATCGATGAGCTCCTTTACCGACTCCGGGCTGAAGCGGCGAAACGGTACGAGGCCGATCATGCCGTAGCCGTTGCGGGTAGGCTTGAAATACACCGGCCGCGCACCGGTGACGGTCAGTACGTGAGCGATGGACTTGTGGCAGTTCGCATCCGCTAACACGATGTCATCATTCGCGATGACGCCATGCCCCACGATCTGGTTTGAGGTCGACGAGCCGCCCAGAACGTAAAAGGTCCAGTCCGCCCCGAAGATGCGCGCTGCATTGCGCTCGGAGTCACCCGGAGGCCCAATGTGGTCGAGCCACGAACCGAGCGGGGCCGTAGATATACCCAGATCGGCACGAAGCAGGTTCTCGCCAAAGAAGCGATGGAACTCCATGCCGATCGGGTGCTTCAAGAAAGCAACGCCGCCCATGTGCCCGGGAGCGTCCCAGCTATACGCGCCCTGGTCGGTGTACTTCTGCAGTTCGCGGAAATACGGGGGCAGCAGCGCCTCATGGTAGCGTTCAACGGCGAAATCGACGCGATTGGCAATGAAGGCCGGAGTATCGCCGAACAGGTGAATGTACTCATGCACCTGACGAACGACTTCTAGCGGGAGCTCGCTCACCAGGGTGCGGTCGGCAATCAGAAAAACCGGTACCTTTTTGTTGCGCTGGCGCACAGCGCGCAGAATCTGCAGCGCGGCGTGCTCGGCGAACTGGTTGTCGCCTTCGAGATCCCAATCCAGCAGAATGGCGCTGTACGAGGGGTCGGAGGTGACAAGCGCGAGACCATCCTCGGGCGTTGAGGTACGAACTACCTCGTACCCTTCATCCTTGATGGCGTCCACCAGACGCTCCATCGCGCGATCAGAGACCGATTCCGTCCCGCCCAACTCACCAGCAATCAACAGCACCCAACGACGGTCATTCACTGGTCCATGCTACAGCCGATTGATGAATCGAGCGTTGCCGAGACATCCACGGTTGGACCCCGTCAACTCAGGGTTTCCTGCAGCTTGCCGAGCGTTCGGGCGAGATCCTTATCGTGCCGCCTCTGCTCATCGATCTTGGCGATCGAATGCATAACCGTGGTGTGGTGTTTGCCGCCAAACTGCCGCCCGATCTCGGGCAGCGAGGCCTCGGTCATCTGCTTGGCCAGGTACATGGCAATTTGGCGCGGCACCACAATCTGACGCGAGTTGTTCTTTTGTTTCAGCTCACCCACGCGCATGCCAAACTGCTCGGCTACCGCCCGCTGAATGGACTCGATCGTGATCTTGCGCACTTGGGTGTCAATGAACTGCTTCAGGCACTGCTGCGCTGTTGGCAGCGAGATCTCCGTGCCATGGAGCCCACACCAGGCCATCAGACGCACCAGGGCGCCTTCCAGCTCGCGCACGTTGGTACGCACATTGCCCGCGATAAACAGCGCGACATCGATCGGAAGCTGTGTGTTCTCGAGCTCGGCTTTGCGCTGCAGGATGGCGACCTTGGTCTCAAGGTCCGGCGGCTGCACGTCCACGACAAGGCCCCATTCAAAGCGAGAACGCAGACGATCTTCGAACCCGTTCAGCTCCTTGGGCGGACGGTCGCTCGCGATCACAACCTGCTTCATGCTCTCGTGCAGCGTATTGAATGTATGGAAGAACTCTTCCTGCGTGCGTTCCTTGTTGGCGAGGAACTGCACGTCGTCGATGATCAAGAGATCCACAGAGCGGT
>CAXTGN010000573.1:0-3529 GCA_964243455.1 uncultured Acidobacteriaceae bacterium | reverse complement strand
GCAACACAGATCAACCCCGGCGATTCCATTGTTATCCCGGAAAACGCTGTGGGGCCGTCGTTTGTCCGGCAGTTTATTGACTACTCGCAGATCTTCTCCCAGTTCGCCCTGGGTGCAGCCGCGATCAGTGTGATCAAGCAGTAACGCGCACGCGCATTCCCATGACGATTCGTCTGTTCGCACAACCGGATCAGGATCGAAGGCAGGCCGCCTGCGGACCTTGCACGACCCCTGGCAGGAGTCTGACATGAGAGTAGGTTTCGCTGCCTGGTTTCCTTCCCGGCGCACGTGGGTTTTGGCGAGCCGGATGGCGGTACTAGCGTGCTGTCTGCCCTCCATGCGGGCGCAGCAGCAGCTTCAGCTGGCTGACCCAAGTGTACTGACCTCCACGGAATCAGACGACAGCTCGGATCTGGACAGGCCTGTGACAGATCGCCTTGGGTCCACGAACGTTCCCATGGACAGCTGGATCTATCCGGCGCTGGAGCGCCTGAGCGCCCTGGGCCTGGTGCCCTTTCAGAGCGTCTCCATCCGGCCCTGGACGCGTGTGGAGTGCCGCCGTCAAGTGAAGGAAGCAAGGGAGGTGCTGAGCGGGCAGCATGGGCATTACTACGATGTGAGCGACTCCATCACGGAAGAGGCGATGCGGCTGATTCCGCAGCTGGAGCGCGAACTGGGAGACGCCGACAAGGGCCACGAAGCGACGCTCGAGGCAGCGTATGCCCGCGAAGGCACGGTTGCCGGGCCCGCACTGACGGACGGCTTCCACTTCGGCCAGACATGGTGGAATGACTATGGACGTCCGCTGGGGCGTGGAAGCAGCGCCATCGCCGGATATCAGGCGCGTGCGACCTACAAGCGTCTGTACATCTACTCGCGCCAGGAGATGCAACAAAGTCCGAGTGTGCCCGGCACCACCGCGGAGCGTGCCGCGTTCTTGTATCAGCTCGACACTGTACCTTTCGGCACCAGGGAGACTCCACCGCCGTTCCCCCTTACAGCTTCCGCTCCGGCCTACGGGCGGCAGAGACCCCTGGAGTTGTACGCCGGTGTCGCCTTCGATGGCTTCAACCTGTCTTTCGGCAAACAGGAGATCTTCTGGGGTCCTACGACCATGGGACCGCTCGCCTTCTCAAGCAACGCAGAGCCCACCTATAACCTTCGCCTGGTTGCCACCAGACCCCGTCCTTTTCCCTTCGTCCCTACCTGGGGTACGTATCGATTCGATCTGGTATTCGGCAAGCTGTCGGGCCATCACTATCCCGCCCGGCCTTACTTCAACGGCGAAAAGGCGGACTTCACCTTCGGCCGCACCTTGGAAGTCAGCTTCACCCGTTGGTCCATCCTCTGGGGTCAGGGCCATCCGATGACGCTGGGCAGTCTGGGGCGAAATCTCTTCAGTTCGGCATCCACGGGCACCGACTTCGGCTACGGAGACCGTGCAGATCCAGGGGACCGCAAGAGCGACTTCGACTTTCGGCTGCATGTTCCCGGACTGCGAAACTACGTCACGCTATACGCGGACTCGTACGCGGACGATGAACTGAATCCGATCGATGCGCCGCGCCGGGTAGTTTGGAGTCCAGGGGTGTACCTCCCACGCTTGCCCCTTTTGCCGCACATGGACCTGCGCGTAGAAGCGGCCAGTTCCGAGGAGATGAGCCAGGATGAGGGGGGAACGCGCTTCTTCATCAACAACCAGTACCGCGATGGAAACACGAACAAGGGTTTTCTGCTCGGAAACGCGGTAGGTCGGGATGCGCGCGCCGTCGAAGGGCGCACCGGCTACTGGTTCAGCGCCCGGACCCGTCTGGAGGCCGCCTATCGGCAGACCAAGGGCGGGCGTATGCTCCCTGGCGGCAGCACGATCTCTGACGCCTTTGTGAACGGGTCCTACGCCTTCGCGCCGAACTGGTCGGCCCAGGTGTTTACGCAGTACGAGCGGTTCCTTGTGCCCGCCTACCTGCCCGGAGCGCAGCATAACGTGAGCGCGCGCTTCGAGGTGCTGTGGACGCCGAAACTCGCGCTCTTTCCCGGCAGGTACTGAACATTCGAGTGCCCGTACCCTTTAGCTACAGCCCTCTTTTGCGCGCGGTGGAAACGAAAAGGCGTGTGATCCGTCTACGGTTATTACCTGGAGTCTGCGCAAGCCCCTCCTTGACGAAGTGCACCATCCTTGATTGAATGAGGCAGCCTTCCAACAGCACGGCACGTGACGATGAGCTTTACCGTAAGTAGGGATGTAGTTTCTTCGGCTATGTATGCGCTCCAGCAAACAGGGGTGGTAATTCCGACCTGCAATGCAGCCGGGTATTGGAACCGCTTACATGCCGCTCTTGGCGAGCAAGGGATGACGCCCGAGCAGGTGCTGATCGTCGATTCCTCCTCAACCGACGGAACGCAAGCCCTGGCCAGGCGAGCGGGGTATCAGCTGCTTGAGATCAGCCGGGACAGCTTTCGACACGGTGCAACACGTCAGATCGCCGCTGGCTTCTTCCCAAGACAAAGCACACTGATCTTTCTTACGCAGGACGCCTTGCCCAGCGGTGCGCGAGCCTTCTCAACGTTGTTGGAGGCTTTTGAGGACCCTGACGTCGGTGCAGCCTACGGTCGCCAGCTCCCTCGCGAGAAGGCGGGCCCGATCGAGCGGCATGCCCGCCTGTTCAATTATCCGGACCGTTCCGAGGTGCGGGCCTTTGCCTCGAAGGATGAGATCGGTTTCAGGGCAGCGTTCTTTTCCAACAGCTTTGCCGCGTATCGCCGCAGCGCTTTTGACGAGGTGGGTGGTTTTCCGACGAACACGATCGTCTCCGAGGAGGTCACGGTGGCAGCACGCATGCTGCTTGCGGGCTGGAAGGTCGCCTATCAGGCCGACTCCAGGGTGACCCACTCTCACGACCTCAGTCTCCGACAGGAATTTGCCCGTTACTTCGACATCGGCGTATACCACGGTCGCTCCAGGTGGTTGCTGGAGCAGTTTGGGACGGCCGGCGGCGAAGGCCGCGCCTTTGTTCTTTCGGAATTGCGCTACCTCTGGGACACTCAGCCGACGCTGCTGCCGGTGGCCCTGAGCAGAAACCTGAGTAAGTGGATGAGCTACCACCTGGGCCTGCAGGAACAATGGCTTCCGCTCTCGATCAAGAGGGGAATCTCCGGGCAGAGGACGTTCTGGCTCGACCAGGCAGAACACGAGAAGGAAACCGCGGAGCTGTATCAGCCAAAGCTGACCTCCTGAAGCCTCCATCTCGTCCGCTCCCCGGGTCACACACGAGGCTTCACGGTGCCAGGGTTTGAAGACCAGCGCTCCTTGCATGTGCCGGTGACCTTCTCGGAACACGCTACTTGTTGAGGTCGTGGATTGTGTTGCCAAGCGCCTCGGCTGTCTGGCCGGCGGCGTTGCGTACCGCTCCGGCGGCCTGGTCGAAGGCACCCTGGTCGCTGGTATCGGCATCGCCTGTAACGTTCCCTGCCAATTCTTCCACCTTGCCCAGGATCTTGCCGCCCGTGCCGGAGGCGCGCTGCTTCAGGC
>CAXTGN010000572.1:0-3531 GCA_964243455.1 uncultured Acidobacteriaceae bacterium | reverse complement strand
GCAGGGTATAGCGCGGAGTTGCCGAATGCAATCCACCTGAAGACAGACTTTGCGACCTTCGACGAGACATACCGCCTGCAGGACGGCAACCTTGTATCGGAGTTCACGCTGGAGGTACTGAAAGACAAGGTAGACGCGGCGGAATGGCAAAGCGTAAAGAAGCTATCGGACGGTATTGGGGTGCAGCCGTGGATTCAGCTCACGAGCAAGGAGAGTTCAGCGGGCAAAGAAGGACCGCCCCTGGCAGGGAAAAATAACCCCGCTGCGGCGGATCTAGTACGACAGACGCACGAGGCTATTGTGTCCAAGGACTTTGGCCTGGCAAAAGAAAAATCGGACCGGGCCATCGCCCTCAACGACAAGCAGGCGTACGCCTGGAGCCAGCGTGGATGGCTGGCTTGGCAACACCACGACCTAGCCGAGGCGGCAAATGATTATCAGCGGGAGTTACAGCAACATCCTGAGGAGGTCGACCAGTATCCAGACCTAATTCGGATACTGGGTTTGGTGGGGCGGCCTGCCGAAAGAGTTAAGTACCTCCTGGCGTACGCCAAGGCGGCACCGAATAATGCGCAGGCCGTGTTGTTCGTCGGTGGTCAACTGCTGGCGGCAAACCAGGTAGACGACGCATTGGAGGTATACAGGGCGGGTGTAAGCACGCTTCCGGAAAATAAGGTCATTCAGGTCGAGTTGGGAAATGCGCTGCTTCGGGCGGGAAAGAAGGAGGACGCGGTCTCAACAGTAAAGAATGCTATGGACGGGTCTTCCGATGCGAACGTACTGAATGATGGAGCGTATGCGCTGCTGCGGGTTGGATCGAGCGCGTTGCTGCCCCTAGCCGAAACGAGTGCGCGGGAAGCGGTAGAGACGCTGGAGACCGAGTCGGCGGGGACCGCGATCGAGAGTGTGAATGCGGAAGCGTTCCGCCGGGCCAACCTGTTGCTGGCGACCTGGGCCACCCTGGGGTGGGTTTACTTCACCGAGGAGAAGTACGCGCTGGCGGAAGAGTATGTGCGGGCCTCGTGGCGGAGCGCAGCACACGCTGAAGAGGGCCTGCACATGGGCGAGATCCTGGAGAGGAAGGGCGATCTCGTGGGCGCTATGCGGGTGTATGAAATGGCACTGAGCCGAACCGGGAACAGCAGCACGGCACCGGTGGCGACTGAACTCCATGCGCGGGTAGACGAGCTCAAAGAGAAGGGTGTGGCGGCACAGGACCCGCACCCGGACCGCGCGCTGCAGGAGCAGCGGATCTTCCATGTGTCGCGACCGCCTGGGGTGAAGGGGTCGGGAGTGTTCATCATGCAAGTATCAGCTACGAAAACTGAAAAGGTGGCGATGATGAGCGGGGATGAAGACCTGCGCGCGCTAAGCGTTAATTTGGGAAAGCTCGATTTGGGCCTGGCGCTGCCTACTCAGTCGCACGCGTTATTACTACGCAGCGGAGTGGTGTTCTGTTCTACAGAGCCGACGTGCGAGTTCGTTCTGACACCACCGGAATCAGCCAATGTGAAGTAGCCTATTCGGGCGATTGTTCGTTTGTATTCACTGAAACGGACCTCTCAGGCCAATACGCACAGGAGACTTGCAGATCGTAGCCAGATCTTAGGTCATGTGGCTGGATCTGCTGCACTAGCTTAAGCGGCTACGCCGTTACGCGGAGCGTATCGACGTCCGGTAGACAGTACGGTCGCTCGTCGATTCCGACCTCCCATACCTCGAAATCTGCCAATTTGCCATCTTCTGTCCAGAGCATAAGGCCGATGCACGAGTTCTCCCTCTCACTGACAGCTTCGACAATGATCCGCTCAGCAAAGAGAACGGAGCCATGTTCTGGACGTACTGAGAGCTTGAGACTCGGGCAGCCGCATTTGCAACCTACTGAGACGAGTATTCCCTCCAACTGCGGGAGAAAAGCCCGGACTTCGGGTTTGCCGTTTTTTAACATCCAGCTAAGAAGCTCTATCTCGCAAGGTGTCGGAGCCCTCGGGTCGTCTGACATGGAAGAAGTGTAGCTGGAGAGGATGGACGGGAGTAGCTCGCTAGCCCCATGGGTTTACATACGATAAAGGACGTTATCACTCATCGAAGGCAAGCTGGCGCAGTGACACTACAGCTCAGTCGCTGAGATCTGCGAGGCCCTCCAAGGTGAACCGTAGGGCAGGAAAGAAACTAACCAGAAAGCAAGAAGTGCACCGACGAACAGGATGAGCCACACATGCATCGCCCACGTGCTGCAGGCCGAGTAAAAGCTGAAGGATGTGGGCTGTAAGCGTGAATGCATGTTCACCACGCACGCATGTATCTCTCTGGTCCGTACCGTCGAAAAGAGTTCCCAAAGGCTACAGACCGTGAACCCCGTCGCAACCAGACAGCTTAAAGTAGCGGTCAATCCTGAAGCGCGGAGAAGCCATACCAAAAATGCAGCGACTAGAACCGGGGAGACGCGCCGAAGTTCCGGCTGCAACATGAAGCTGCTCAGAACAGACAGAGCGACGGCAAAGGCGAGACTACAACGAGTAAGCTTGTGAGTCATGCCCAGGCGTAGCGCTGAGCTTGCCGTCACAAGCCAAGAAGTAAGCGCTATCAAACCTAGCGAAGAGCACATGCTCCATGCCCAGCCCACATAAGCGTCCTGAAGGTTGTTCATGAAGCGAAGCGGCCATGCAGAGAAGAGGGCATGCTGTATCAACGCCATCGCGAACGACATGAGGAGAAGACCTACTAGCTCAGGACCGCGGATGCCTAGAGCCAGCCGAAACATCTCCCAGCAGACCCGCCTTGGCTTGTACTGCTCCAGCAAATCACCATAGATCTCGTTCGCTCGCTGGTTGCCGAACCTGCGAGTCAGCATCCATTCTGCCAAGCCAGTCTTAACCATGTTGTTCCTCGAGGAGCTTCGTTCCCGCCAGCATTCGTTGGAAGGCTCGTTGAGAAGCAATGAGCCGTAGCCGCCCCAAGACAGTGACCTGATAGAACGTCTTGGCTCGCCCTCCCCGAACGGGGCTTGCTTCGCCTTCACGAGAGGTGAGATTCCCCTTCGTCTCCAGTCGTTCAAGGGTGGTGTAGAGCGCACCTGGGGATACTTGTCTTTCCGCGTAGAGCTCTATCTCACGTCGGACGCTCACGCCATAGGCTTCCTCGCCAAGCCTGATTACGGCGAGGAGAATGAGCTGTTCGAACTCGCCAAGACCGCCGGTTCCACTCATAACAATCACAATGTAGCATAAATACAGTTCTGAATGATCTTGGGTCGCAATAGAAGACATTCAGCCGCAATCAATAGGTAACAAAGAAACGCCGTTGTGAGAAGTTGAACACCGTTCTCTATCAAACACGGGCAAGCACCCGCCGCACCTGGACGGCGCTCCATTGTCCCCCGCGAGGCGCATCTACCGTGCGAAGGTTCAGCTCCGCAGCAATCGCGCGTAGCGTAGTCGTTCCCTGCCCCTGGATCTCCTCTATGACCGGCAGCACCTGAGCCCTTCCCTTCGCCGCCTGAGCGCTGAAAGTCTGCCGTGCAGCCGCGCC
>CAXTGN010000571.1:0-3537 GCA_964243455.1 uncultured Acidobacteriaceae bacterium | reverse complement strand
GTTCGATCCCGGCCCGCGCCTCCACACCCCCTCTTCGAATCCTAAGACAACGCACCCCTCCAGGCCGTACCTGCACGCGTGTAGGCCACAGGCAAGCAGTGTGTGCTTGGCGCAGACGTATGGTTCAAAGGAGCGACATTCATGACTGAAACAGCAAGCCAGCCATTCGTCTCCGTCGTGGTGCCATGCTTCAACTCCTCAAGCACTATTGGCGACTGCCTCGATGCGCTCTATCGGCAGACGTATCCTGCTGACCGCTATGAGGTGATCGTCGCCGACAATGGGTCCAGTGATGGGAGCCGTGAACTCATTGCGAGCAATTACCCTCGTGTACAGATCGTGTCCGCATCCCGGAAGGGCTCTGCTTACGCGAGAAATGCGGGCCTTCATGCGGCACGGGGAACTCTGATCCTGAGCACGGATGCAGATTGTATTCCGGAGTCAGCCTGGATCATTTCCCTTGTGCAGGCCATCGAGGCTGCTGGGGCCCGTGTTGCCGCGATCGGTGGCGCCATCGACCCATACTCCACCGCAACCCTCGCCGAGCGCTTCCAAAAAGCCTGGGTCTCTCAGCCCCCCGCGGACACAAAGGTTCACTACGCGGCGACAACCAACGCCGTGTTCCTGGCTGAGGTCCTTCGCGATCTTGGCGGCTTCGATGGCGAGGCCGGTCACGACGACTCAGACATGGGCATCCGGCTGACCAAGGCAGGGTACACCGTCCTGTATACCGAAAAGGCGAGGGTGCGGCATCGAAACCCTACCGGATTACGCGACCTCTACCATCACCGTCGCAAGTACGGGAAGGCCAACTTTGCCCTCGCTGAGAAACACTCCGACCTGTTTGGGTCACCAACTGGCCGTTCCCAACGCCTCAGGCTCTTGCGGGAGACCGTCAGGCGAGTCGCGGGCGATCTCCTGAAGTGGCCGGTTTCTCTTCTGTCGCGGTCGTCCGGCCGCCCTCGCGGCTGGCCCATCGTAGATGCAGCAATGGCCTTGGGTAACTACAGTGGCTTCCGCCAGGCATCGTTGGCCTATGAGAAGTCCAGATCCCGTGCCAGCGTGGGGGAGCCCGGCATCCCAGCGAAGAGATGACGGATTCGCCATGTTGACGGGGCACATGGGCCGCCTCAGGGCGCGACTGCCTGGGATTGAACGCCGATGGCCAGTTCAGCCGGAGTGACGCGCGATGCATCACAGGAGTTCAGCAGCATCCCGGCAAACCGAAGATTTGAGAGAAGTTACCAAAGAGAGGATTGCGCGCGCATCGCGGGCTCCTTATGATTCGTTCAACTTCAGAGCACGCCGCAGAGGTATCTTCATCGCGACGGGGCACACGTTCTCTCTGAAATTTTTAGGTGCTGCAATCCAGGTCCGCGCCGGGAGCGTCTTTGTGGTAGTGAGACTTCGACGCGAGTATGACAAAGAAGGATCAGGAATGCAGGACGTGGTCAATTACCTCAGGGGACACTATTCAGAAGACGCGCTCATCGCGCGACCGTGCTCAGCCTGCCCCAAACGGACGCGTGGACGCTTTAGAGAATGCGCGTATGGGAAGACGCTCAACAGGACCCGCTGCTACAGCTGCTCGTTCGAGATTGCACTGGCTGCCGTCCGAGGCACGCTGCCGGCGATCTATGCAACACGCAACCGCGACGTCTCGCAAGCCGCGCCCCTCGTAGGGCGGGTGACCGCAGTGCAATCAAATGCCTGAGCCGGCAATCGGAAGTTCGCCCCTGACATTTACCTTCCTCCATTCGGAAGGACTTGGCGGCCAGGGCTTCTCCAATGGGAAGTTTAGCCGCGTCCTCAAACGACCTCTCTCGCGGTGATCTCATACCGGAAGGCATCCGGGTCAAGGCTATCGAGCCGCCCGTCCGACGTCTCCGCCTGCGGGTACATGAAGAAGGGCAACGCCGGGCCATGCGATCCGGGCAGCCTCACATCTTGCGCGTAGTTGAATGCTACCCAGTTCATCTCCCACGACCCAAACAGCCTTTCCCGCGCCGTGGCGACCCTTGTGTTTCCGGCTGGCAGGTTCCCCGGCGGCTCCTCGAGCATGACCTTGCGGACGTCAGCCGGGTCTACGGGCACCCAGCCGAAGCCCTCCAGCCATACCTCGGCACGGCAGTGCTGAGCCTTGCTCACGAGGGGGCTCGCAAGGCCCAGGCTCTTGTAGCCAAGCTGCGAGGGTGCCACCCGCAAGCCGTAGACGTCCCGTGCGGGCAAGTCGGCAGCGCGTGACAGTCCCACAAACAGGCCGTTTAAATCCGCGCATTTCCCGCCAAGGTTACCCGATGCGAGCAGCGCGCCAATGTTTCCGTTGCCGCATCCCCGCACGCTGGGCTTGCGGTAGGTGTCTGTCGTGATCCAGTCATAGAGCGCTCTTGCCTTGTCTTCGTCGCTGCTTGCCGCGTGGGTGACCTGCAACGCCCTCTCGCGTACCAAACCATCCGTTGGAACGTACAACGTGGGACGAAGCCACCACTGACGTTCCGCTGCGGAGATGCGCTGGGCGGGTTCAGGATCTTTGAGATGCACGGTCCAATCGCGAACGTGTACCCTGCTCACGACATTCAGAACGACTGGCACTCCTGAGGGAAACTCGGCTGAGACCATGCTGAGGGACCGCTCGGTCTGTTCGACAGATGTCCACCGGCCTCGGTCGCACTGCACCCGGGTGCCCATCGATCGCTGAAAGGGCATTTGTTCCACAAGCGGCGTAGGCACCCAAACTCGGGTCGTGCCGGAGGCGTTTGAGATCTCGACATGTGTCGTTATCTCGTACTTTCGCCAGCCAGCCTCGCCTTCCTCGGACCGAAGGGAACGACTGCCAAGAAGACTGGCCCTGGCCGCCAGCGCGCCGATCGTCCTCATAAAGCCTCGCCGGTTCGTCATGGTTCAGTCTCCCCTTCGTATGATTTGACGCCCGTCGAACTAGAGGACAACGCGCACCCCCCCCGTGTTGCGCGTAATCCGGGCCCCGTCCAGGTACTCCAGCAAAGGGATGGCATGCTTGCGGGTGAGCCCGGTCAGGGTCTTAAACTGGCCGACGTCGATGCTTCGGCCACGTTGCTGTTGGAGCTGCCCCGTCAGCCGTTCCAGCGCGTTCTGATGCATGAGAAGGGTATCGGACCCCAGCCGTATCAGCTTGCCTGCCCGCAACAGGGCTGTAATGAGGCTCCGCATCTCGGGAGCGGCGATGCCCAGACGCTCGGCCGCCTCACTTACGAGCGGCGGCGACAGACCTGCGGACTGGTATAGCTGTTCGACTGCCGCAATCCTCCTGCCCTGGGCTCGCGATTCCACCTCCGCCACGCCCCCCAAGCAACGGTGCGAGCGCCCTTCCAAATACCCACTCACCAAGGCCGAGTTTGGAACGCAGCTCGGCCCGCTGAATGCCGTTCGGCCGGGCTCGGACGACCTCTCGTAGTAGTCGTTCCTGGACGCCGGTGAGTGCTTCGGCGGAAATGAGTGCATCCGTTGCCCTGTCCTCAACCAGAGATCCGCCAGCAAGCAGCGGACCAAGCAATCGTT
>CAXTGN010000570.1:0-3538 GCA_964243455.1 uncultured Acidobacteriaceae bacterium | reverse complement strand
ACCGACGCCGAACCTGACCAACTTCATGTGCAATCCTTTCAATCGGAAATTTCATGGGGAGAGTAGGCAGCCACCGGGATTGATGGGGCACCCGCGCCGACCGGCTCGGCTCGTCTACATGGCGGCGGCGATCCGTTCGGGCGTCAGCGGCAGGTCGCGTACCCGTACGCCCAGCGCATCGAACAGCGCGTTGCCGATCGCCGCGGCGGTGGGACCGGCGGCGCATTCGCCGACGCCGCTCGAGGGCCGATCATCAGCGTCGAGCAGCACCACCTCGATCGCAGGCACCTCTGAGAAGGAAAGGATCGGATAGCTCTCCCAATCGCGAGTCAGGACCTGGTTCTCGTCCCATTTGACTTCCTCGATCAGCGTCCAGCTGACCGCCTGGACGATTCCGCCCTCGATCTGGTTCAGCAGGCCGTCGGGATTGACCACCAGCCCCGCATCGACGGCGGCCCAGACCCGCTCGACGTGCACGCGCTCGTCGACCCGGACCTCCGCCACCACCGCGCAATAGGCCGCGCTGTTCTTGTAGCGGGAGAAGCCGAGGCCGCGTCCGCGCACCTCGCCGTCGTCGGGAGCCGTCGGCGCGGCGTTGGCAACCGCCGTCACCCGCTCCAGCGTCGCGCGCGCTCGCTCGTCCGTGAGGTGGCGCAGCCGGAATGCTAGTGGGTCGGCATTGGACGCCGCGGCGAGCTCGTCCATGAAGCACTCGATCGAGAACACGTTGCCGAACGCGCCGAGCGCGCGCAGCGCGGAGCTGCGCAGCGGCCCGCGCTGGATGAAATGGTGGATCACCGACTGGTTGGGGAAGACATAGGGGGGCACCGCGTTGCGATCGCCGCCGCCGCCCAGCGCCAGCGACGGGTTCTCCACCGCCGGCTGCGCAAACGGCTCGGCAAGATGCCACGCGGCCAATAGGCCGACACCCTCGCCCCAGCCCGGCCGCGAAAGATGCGGTGGGCTGTAAACTTGATATTTCCAATCGACGATCGCGCCGTCGGCGGCGAGCTCTGCCGAGAGGTCCATCGTCATGGCGGGACCGAAGGGAGCGCTGACCAGCTCGTCCTCGCGCGACCAGACCACCCTGACCGGCCGGCCGAGCGCGCGAGACAATAAGGCGGCATCGAGCGCTACGTCGTCGGCGCCGTTGTGGCCATAGCAGCCGGCGCCGTCCTGATGAATGACGCGGACGATCTCCTCCGGCACCCCCAAAGCCATCGCCAGCTGCGACCGGAGCCCGTAATTTCCCTGCGTCTGCGACCAGACTGTTAGCCCCTGTACGATCCCGTCGGACTCTCGCCATTCCGCCACCGCGCAGGCCGGGCCGATCGACGCGTGGGCTAAATAAGGCTTGCTGTAGGTGGCATGGAACGACTGTGTGTCGTTCGGCTTAGACGCGGATCGCTCGGCGAGCTCCGTCGAGTCGCGCACATGACCATGCAGCCAGTCGACCATGCCGGACGGGTCGGGCAGGTCGGCGGGCGTCGTCCAGCGGACCGCCGTTTGCGCGACCGCGATCGCGCGCAAGGCGTCCTCCTCGCGCGGTGCAACGACACCGACGAATCGCCCGTTGACGACGATCTGCACCGCCGGCACGCGCGACCGCAGCTTTTCCTTGTCGACGCCCGCCAACTGGGCATCGCTCGATGGCGGCCGTACGATGCGTCCGTGCCACATACCCGGCAGGTCGAGGTCATGGACATAGGCCGCGCCGCTTAGCTTGCGCGGCAGGTCGCGCCGCGGGACGCTTCGCCCAACCACGCGGTACGCCGAGGAAGGTTTGGGCGCGACATTCCCGGTGATCTCCTGATGTAGATCGACCTCGTCGAGAAGACGCCAATAGTCGATCGATCCGCCCGTAGCCGACACGAACGAGCCGTCGCGCACCGTCAGCGTGGCGGGATCAACTCCGAGGCGCCTAGCCGCCGCTGCAGCGAACGTCTCGCGCACCTCGGCGCAGGCGATGCGGACCGCCAGGCCGCCGCGTTCAATCGAGATACTTGCCGACGTCCACCATTCGTTCGGGCATAATCCGGTATCGCCCGACACAAGGTCGAGCACGTCGAGCGGCACCCCCAGTTCCTCGGCGGCGATCTGCGCAATCGCCGTGCCGATCCCCTGACCCAATTCCACCTTGCCGTTACGGACCTGGACCCGGCCGCCGGGTTCGAACCGAACCCAGTCCGCCATCTTGCCATCGGGCTTGACGCCGACCCAGCTCGTCATCGTCCGATCGAGATCGGTTCGCGGCGCCAGCCCGGTCCGGCTCATGCGTGGCCCGCCGCCCGCCGCACCGCGCGTAGGATGCGGACATGAGTTCCGCATCGGCAAAGGTGCTTGTCGAGCGCCTCCAGAATCCGCCCTTCGTCGGGCACTCCGTCCTCTTCTAACAACGCCTTGCAGCGCATGATGATGCCGTTGATGCAATAGCCGCACTGCGCCGCCTGTATGTCGAGGAAGGCGCGCTGCAGGGGATGCGGCTGCTCGACGCTGCCGATCCCCTCGATCGTCAGGACGTCGTGATCGAGAGCCGCCCACAGCGGCGTGTCGCACGACGCGACGGCACGGCCGTCGATCTGCACCGTGCAGGCGCCGCACGCGCCGACCCCGCAGCCGAAGCGCGTACCCTTCAGCCCCAGATCATTACGGAGGACGTAGAGGAGAGGGGTGTCGGGTTCCGCAGCGACCCGACGCGTCTCGCCGTTGACCCGCAGCTCCCTCACGGCGTCAGAAGCCGACGTCATCGGCCCAACTTTCGCGCTTCGCGCGTCGAACCAGATACGCCCACATGTTGTCGAAGTAGAAGTTGGAATTGAGGAACTTCTTGGCTTCCTCGATCGCCGTGTCGGGCATCAGATGGAGTTCGCCCGCAGCCATCGCCTTCAACTGCACCCCAAGCGAGGATTCGAGCTCGATCACCCGCAGCACGGTCTGCGCGATGGAGACATGCGCTACCATGAGGCCGTGGTGCTTCAGAATCAGGCCGCTCGCGCTCGCGAACTCGCGCGCCATGATCTTGCCCTGTTCAGCGATGCTGAACGTGTCTTCGTAATCCTCGACCAGTCGCACGTCGCCGTGCCAGCGGGCCGAATTGTTGTCGATCGGCAGCAGCGAGGTACCGATGGCGCCGGCCGCGACGCCGTTGTCGCCGTGATGATGCCCGATGCACATCACCCCGGGGTTCTCGCGGTAGACCGGGCCGTGGGCCGCCATGGTAGGATTGATGCGGGCCTCGGGATCCTTCGGTTTGCCGTCGAAATCGACCTCGCAAATGGTCGCCAAGCTGACTTCCTCGACGCTTTGGCCGAAGGTGTATACCCAGAACGTGTCCGCGTCGGGGGACCGGGCGGTGAGATGCGCGAGCAGTCCCCTGCCTAGCCCCAGCATGCCCATGATCCGGTATCCTAGAACGAGGTTCTGTTTCAGATCGTTGGTCGCGGATGTAGCCATGAGCTCCTCCCATCCCGAGTGCTGCAGCCTGCGCGGCAGGTCGATAACGATGCTTCGATAAAGTGCAGATTATCGAACATCTACG